>NZ_PNCN01000105.1:0-17769 GCF_005886135.1 Pseudoalteromonas sp. S4741
GACAAAGCCCGACTAGCAATAGTCGGGCTTTTTTACGTCTGCAGGAAAGTAAAAACGCAGGTGAAAGGTAAAAGGTATCAGGTAAAAGGAAAATAATAAGCGCCTAATGCCGACTCTATACATTTGCTATGTGGCTCTCTACCGCTGTGGGCACCACGACATTACCAGGCTCCAAATTGAGAAAGCCCGACTAGCAATAGTCGGGCTTTTTTACGTCTGCAGGAAAGTGAAACATAAAGGTGAAAGGTATTAGGTTAAAGGAAGAGAATTGACCAGAACCGACCCCACGACATGCTACTGCGCTGTCGCTACGAAGTAGTATACCCACTCCAAATACAAGTCAGTGTTTAAGCCATGCGCTATAAGTTTTGAAGTATTATTATCAGCCCTGCTACTCTTTACTGATCTCAGTTATTCACCTTGCACTTTAAACTAGTCCCTAAATTATCATCTTGTTGCAATTTCATTGTTGGTTTAATAACTGTCCTGTGTAAAACTATCTAGGATAATTTAGTAAATCAGGTGACATGAATGTCGAATATAAAAGCTTGGAAACTTCTCAGCCTGTTTTGTTTGTTTACAGCACTGATTGGTTGTCAATCTAAAGAAGAACAGCTACAACAAACAATTCAAGAGTCCATTAAAAAGGCCGATGTCGAGCTTAGTCAGCTTGGTAAAGCACTTGATAATGGTAGTATACGTAATGCGATTATTCTTAAAGAATACAGTCGTATCCTTAAACAACAGCAACCTGAACTCAGTAAGGTTGTTGATGTAGTTAGCCTTGATGCCACACGCCAGGGAGCCCTTTATAGTGGCTTAACCCAACGCCTTGATGATATTAAGGGTAATTACTTAATTCCTCCTTACGAAGACACTTTATACAATATTGATTTATTGCGTGAAGCCGCCAAGCCAACGTTATTTTCTGATGCCTTAACCGATCCTATTAATATGCTTGCGGATATGTCGAATGGTTCTTTGGCACGAGTTGGTGCTATAAGCCAAAAAGCTGAAGGCGAAGGGGTCGGTAACCAAATGGTAGGTAATCCTAACTATGGTAATTGGCAAACGAATAGTAGTGGTATTAGCTTTTGGCAATGGTACGGCATGTACCGTATTTTGGGTGATGTTTTTGACCGAGTTGAATACGGAAGTTGGAGTAAACGCCGTAAGTATAGTTACTACAATGACTATGGTCGTACTCGTTACTCAAGCCCTAAACAAATAAAAGCCCAAAGTGCATTAGAAACACGTACACGACAATCTTACCAACGCCAAGGCAAGCAGTTCACTAGTCCTTATGCGAGTAAAAAAACAGGTGCATCAGGTTTGAGTCGCAGCAGTTATACGCCGCCTAAAAGTCGCAGCAGTTACTCAAGAGCGAGTAGTTATAGCAATAATTCAGGATCGGTTCGTAACAGCAGTAGCAGAACCTCGCGCGGCGTAAGTCGTGGTAAGTAAAGAATAACGTTGGAGTTAGAATAATATGTATGAATTTAATGGAATAACTATGTGGTCTTTGCAGGCACTGTCTGTGGACTTTGCAATCATCATTTTACTTTTTGTTAGCCTAAAATATATCAAAGGCTGGGTATCTAATTTACACGCCAATGACGAAATTACTGAGCGCGATAACTTTGCATTTGGAATAAGCTTTGCCGCTGGTTTAGTCGCACTTGCGATTGTGTTAACGGGCGTTAGTAGTGGTGCGTTTGCTGCTACGTTACAAAAAGAAGCTCTGTTAATGCTTGGCTATGGTGCATTAGCAATTCTGCTTATAAAGCTGGGTCACTTTTTTCAAGATAAAGTGGCGCTGCGTAAAGTGAGCTTACATAACGAAATAGTTAAAGGTAACGTTACTGCGTCAATTATTGATTTTGGCCATGTAGTAAGTGTTGCAGTGGTTATCCGCTCTGCACTATTGTGGGTTGCTACTGAAGGTTGGCATGGCATTCCTATTGTTATTGCTGCGTTTGTCATTGGTAGTGTGGTGTTACTTTTAGTAAGCCAATATCGCGTGCAGCTATTTAAGCGTACCAACAAAAGTGGCGACTGCCTACAACAGGCTATTATTGATGGTAATTTAGCAGTAGGTGTTCGTTATGCAGGCTTTTTAATTGGTAGTGCATTAGCCATTACTGCTGCAACAGGCATTGCTCCTTATGCTGCTGACAATATTAATGCGAGTTTACTTTACTGGGCGCTAAGCGCCGTTGTTTGTTTGGTTGCTTTCATTTTACTGCACTTACTGATGATTAAAATCATTCTTGCTGGCTGTAATATTTCAGATGAAGTGAATCGTCAAAAGAATGTGGGTGTTGCCGCTATTTCTGCAGCTGTGTCATTTGCTGTCGGGATCACTATGGCCATACTACTGGGTGCATAATCACGTGTCATCAACTCAAGCTTCCCCAAGTAAATTTAAATTACTTGGGCATGATATTTTACTGATCACTGTTATGGCCGTACTCGCAGGATGCGGCCTTATTTATGAATACTTACTTTCTCATTACGCTGGCCGAGTACTCGGCTCAGTTGAGAGTGCAATTTACGCCATGATAGGCACTATGATTGTAGCTATGGGGATGGGTGCATTTTTAGCGCGTTGGTTTAAAGATGCCTTCACCGCATTTGCTTGGCTAGAGAGTATTATTGCGCTCATAGGTATGGGCTGTATATTAGCCATTGCCAGCATTATTGCCGTGAGTTATTCTCTCCCTCATTTATTATCAAGTATTTTTAATATTCCACCTGACGTTATTCTTAATGGTTACGTGTTTCAAAAGCTGCAAGAGTGGTCTCGCTTTTTACCTTATGTATTTGGCTTAATATTAGGGCTATTTATTGGTATGGAAATACCGCTTATTGCGCGTATTCGCCAGCATGTTTATGGACGTTTTTTAGAAAATAACGCCGGCACTATATATGGGGCTGACTATATTGGCGCTGGTATTGGCGCGGCAATTTGGGTGAGTATTATGCTCGCGATGCCAATAATGCAAGCCGCCGCTTGGACAGCGCTATTTAATATTATTGCCGGACTTGCCTTTTTATGGCGTTACCATAGCTATGTACGCTTTGCTAAGTTGCTATTGGTTTGCCATATATTACTGCTGGTGTTATTCGCTTTTATTTTGCAGTTTGGTAGTAGCTGGATGGATAACCTAAGTAACGTACTATACAAAGATAAAGTTATTTACTCTCAGGCGACTAAGTATCAACATGTGGTGCTAACAGAGCGTTTAAGTAAAAATCAGCCTCAGCCAATTACTGATCTATATTTAAATGGTCGTTTGCAGTTCTCTAGTGTAGATGAGCAAATATATCACTCAATGCTTGTTTATCCTGCAATGCTCGCATCTAATCGTCATGACCGTGTTTTGATTATTGGTGGCGGTGACGGATTAGCCATGCGTGATGTATTAAAGTGGCCAGTCAAAGAAGTCACACTAATTGATTTAGATGGCCAGCTACTGAATTTATTTGGCCATGAAGACGATAAATTCACACCGCCAGAAGAGATTAAGCAGCGGTTGGTAGCACTCAATAATGAATCGATGCATGACCCGCGAGCAAATATTATTGTGGGCGATGCATTTTTAGAAGTCGAAAAGTTACTGGATCAGTCAAAGCAGTTCGATACTATTTTAATTGATTTGCCAGACCCTAATCACCCTGATCTTAATAAGATGTACAGCGATTACTTTTATAATCATGTACGCCAATTATTAGCGCCTGATGGTGCTATGGCGGTACAGTCAACATCGCCTTATCATGCGAAAAAGGCATTTTTAAGTATTGCTAAAACGGTGAAAGCCGCAGGTTTTGATTATGTAGAGCAATATCAGCAAAACATTCCTTCGTTTGGTCAATGGGGATGGACTATTGCGACTAAAATGGGGCAATCACCTAGTGCCCGTATTAGCAATATAACTGATATGCCAGTGCCATCTCGGTGGATTAGTAAAAAATATTTATTAGCGAGTTTTGCATTTCCTAATAACTATTTTGAACAAGTGAACGATATTGAAGTCAATAGGTTAGGTTCTGGTCGCTTATATGATTATTACCGAGCAGCTTGGCAAATAGAAAGTGAATTGTATAAAAATTAATAAAACATGGTTGACATAATATGTCAACCATGCGAATCTTAACTCAGACATAATATGTCATATGACGAAAAGGCAGAGACATGGAATTAAATGAACTTTCAATAAAATTAGCGTCTTTTGAAACCGAGGGTGCTAACTTTGAGTCTTTCTTGATTGCCAATCCAGGTGAGCAAGATGTTTTACAAGTCATTGTTGATGGAAATGACGAGCTTCCAATTTTTGTTACTCAAACACAAGAGCAATTACTATGTATTAGCTACTTGTTTGACGAAGATGAAGTAAAAAGTGAATTACGCAACGAGTTAAACGAAACATTACTGCGTTTAAACGTGCCAATTCCACTGAGTGCATTTGCTAAGATCGATAATAAATACGCGATTTTTGGTGCACTGTCGGTAAATTCATCTCTAGATGATGTTACCCACGAACTAGTGACATTAGCTGATAACGCTATAGATGCACTAGAAGCCGTGACCTTATATTTAAACGATTAGTAGCTAGTTAGTGGAGTTAAGATTATGAGTATTTTAAAAAAATTATTTACAGCAGTACGTGGCGGCGCACGTGAAGCAGGCGAAGCAATTGTTGATGCCAATGGTATTCGTATTTTTGAACAAGAAATTGCCGATGCACAAAATGCACTGAATCGTGCTAAAAAAAGCCTGACAGAAGTAATGGCTAAAGAGATGCAAACTAAGCGTAAAATTAGCGCAGTAGATGCATCAATTGCTGAGCACGAAGCGTATGCAGGTCAAGCCCTTGAAAAAGGGAATGAAGCATTAGCATTAGAAATTGCAGAAAAAATTGGTGACTTTGAAGCTGAGAAAGCCGAACACGAGCAAGTATTAGCGGGCTTTACTAATCACATAGTGACCTTGAAGCAGCAAGTTAAAGATGCTGAAAAATCAATTAAAGAAAACCAGCGTCAGCTTACTATGGTTAAAACCACAGAAAGCGTTCAACAAGCGACAATGGCTGTAAATAGCACGCTTAATACTAATAATTCGTCAATGACGTCGGCGCGTCAGTCGCTTGAGCGTATTAAGCAACGCCAGCAAGACCGTACTGATCAATTAGGTGCTGCAAAGTCTCTAGAAGCAGATGTTAATGGCGACGATTTAAAAGCTAAAATGGCTGAAGCAGGTATTGGTGATACGAATCCAAAAAGTGCTGATATTTTAGCGCGCATTAAAGCGAAGCAAAATAGTTAACATTTAGAACCATATCAAAAAGGTAACCGAGTTTCGCTCCGTTACCTTTTTTGCTTACAGAGGCACCTTATATGTTTAATTTTTTCAAATCTAAAAAAAAGCCAGAACGTCAGCTTAATCATGCGAGTGACCTTAAAAAAGGCGACATGTTTACTGTCATTGATTCGTTTGCTTATCCTTCATGGCTTAAAGGTCAAACGTTGCGCGTTATTGATGTGCAAACGTATCAGTACCAACACAGCAGTGATACTGAATTTGTACTTGAAACTAACACTGGCCAAGTGGTGTTTTTACAAATAGAGCAAAATGATGGTGAACAGTGGGCAAACTTCTCTATAAAAATTCAGCGTGATGAAGTTGAAGAGATCTTTGGTCTTGATGAATTTGCGCGTATTTTTGATGAAGAGTCATTAACACATATCACGGTACAAAATACCCCTGAGCGTTTTATGCAATTTTTAGCGAAAAGCTATCAGCAAAGTGAATCGCCTTATGTTTGTTATTTTCATAATAAAGACTTTCGTGGCCAAACGCTGCCTCGCTATGAGCAAGAAGGTGGTGAACCATGCGAAATGATTTGCTTAGCCTCTCCTGATGAAGGGCATAGCGTTAATATAGAGATTTGGGAGGGAGGTGAAACAGAAGTCTCACTGACGTTAACTCGCCCAATTAGCGATATTGTTGATTTGTTTCCTGGAGATGCTCAGTGAGTGATGCTAAAGACAAGTGGTTGCGCCAAGAGCAAGCTGTGCGCGCCACGCAAATGGCATTTGATTTGAGTAGTGAGGTACAAAAGTCGATAAAAAAACAAGCTATCGATCAAGAGCTCACTCCCTCAGATATGATCCGTAAAATTTTAGGTCTTGATGTAAAGTCTAAAAAAACACGGCAACGACTATCGTTTAATTTAAATGATGACGAAATAGCGCAATTGGCTAGCCGGTTTGAAGTGGCAGTAGATGATAAAAGAGCGGTAAAGCAACAGGTAGCAGAGTTACTTATTGAGCATACAAAAAAGACTAAGTAACCCTTTTGCCTTCTTTATGTAAAATACTTACACTGGGGCTATTATTTTCTAAAAAAGTGCCGCTGTGAATATCTTATTGATTGCCTACTTACTCATGTTTGCTTTATTTGGCACGGCGGCAAGCTACTTCGTGCGTTTTATATATGCTTACTGGGTAGAGAAAAAAATGCCACTGGAATACATTTTTAAGGCAGGTGTGTGTATTTTCATGGTGGTGGTTATTTCGGTGTTAATACCACTATTAGATTAACACCGAAACGAACTGCTACTGGTAGTTAACGGTTTTACATTGATTATCAATACATAAAGAGTGGACTTCTAACACTGGTGAACAGTCTTTGAACTCAAGCATTGCATTATCTAGTTGTTCTTGCTCAGTGATTTTTTGCGCTAATTGCTCTGCTTGTTCTTAAGAGTGATTTAATGTTGAGTACACAACATACTTACTCGGCCCCCCACAGACACGCGATCCAACACCTAACATTGATAGCTGGCTGTACAGCTTTTATTACTTGCAAGCTCATTAAGTTGGGTATTTAAAACAGATTCACTCGCGTTTTGAGCTTTGCTTGATGTTAGTGCACTACTGCAACCGCTAAGCAGCATAGTCATAACAACACAGGTAGCTGATAGCTTAATTACGGATGACAAACAACTCATAATCTAATCCTTAAAATACACTTACCGCAGAGCCTTCAAGTTTAACACATTTATTTTCAACACACTGAGTGCTTGGCGCAGTTAAATGTTGGCAAATACTCATCATGCCTTTTTGCACATTATAGGTACTTTCTAATTGAGTGATAGTATCGCTTAGGGCTGAAACCTGCTCTTGGGGTGCGCTTTGTGTAGAGTACACAATGTAATCACTTGGTCCACCACAGGCACGGCTACCAACAGCACTGACTTTACACTGTGAACTAGTTGAACATTGTTTATCTGCTATGAGGTTATTTAATTTATTTTTTGCTGTTTTAATATCATCAAGCGACACTTCCTTTGCAGCATCAACCGGTAGTTGCTGTGCTATTTTATTTTCTCTATTCGCTTGTGGTAGTTTTTGTTGTGGTATCGGCGTAGACGTGTTTTTTACCGCATTGGTTTTAGTTTGCTCAGTTTCATTTGAGGTGGTTTCTAAGCAAGCTGTTAAGCAAAGCGGTAGTAGTAGAGCGAGTAATGGAGTACGCATAATCGTTCCTGATAGTGATGAATTATTCATCACTATCATACACGGTGCATTTATTACGGCAATAAAAACTCTACTATCAATATATTAAAGCGCCATTAATGGCGTTTTTACATTAACCCACCTTGGGTTAATTTAGCTGGATTGAGTAATGCCTCTAATTCTGAGCGAGATAGGTCTGTCTCTTGCTCGGCGATATCAATAATTGGCTTTGCTTGCTGGTAAGCTTGTTTGGCAATTTTTGCTGCTTTTTCATAGCCAATAACTGGGTTGAGTGCAGTAACTAAAATAGGATTTTTAGTCAGCGCTTTATCAATCTGTGCTTGATTAACTTTAAAGCTAGTTATGGCTTTATCCGCTAGTGCTTGCGCACTGTTAGCAAGTATCTCTGTACTTTGCAGGATATTATAAGCAATCACGGGTAGCATTACGTTAAGCTCAAAGTTGCCAGCTTGGCCTGCTACGGTAATTGTGGCGTCGTTACCGATTACTTGCGCACTAGCCATTGCAGCGGCTTCAGGGATCACCGGGTTCACTTTGCCAGGCATAATGGATGAACCAGGCTGCAATGCTTCAAGCTCTATTTCACCAAGTCCCGCAAGCGGCCCTGAATTCATCCAACGTAGATCGTTGGCTATTTTCATTTGCGCAACGGCATAGACTTTCAGCTGCCCTGATAAAGCCACAATGGCATCTTGCGATCCAATATTATAAAAAAAGTTATCACTGGGGATAAAGTTAATCCCTACTTTTTCACTTAGCTGTTTGGCAATTAGAGCGGCAAATTGTGGGTCGGCATTAATACCTGTGCCGACCGCTGTTCCCCCCTGAGCCAGTTCACAAACACGTATTAGTGCATGCTCAATACCGCTGGCTGCGTGCTTTACCTGCGATTGCCATGCGCTGAGTGTTTGCTCAAAGGTCACTGGCATTGCATCCATTAAATGAGTGCGCCCAGTTTTAACTATATGACCGATGTCTGCTTTTTTCTGCTCTAAGGCGTCGGCTAAGTTTGCTAGTGCTGGCAGTAATTTTTTATCAACACTGATAGCACTGCTTAAGGCGATTGCAGTGGGAATAACATCATTCGAGCTTTGTCCCATATTCACATCGTCGTTAGGGTGAATAGGTTGATTAGCATGTTTTGAAGCCAAACTTGCAATAACTTCGTTGGCATTCATATTTGAGCTGGTACCTGATCCCGTTTGAAAAATATCAACGGGGAAATGCTCATAATGCTGACCATCAATAATTTCTTGGCAGGCATGCTCGATTGCATTTGCTTTTGTTTTATCTAAATGGCCAAGCTTTAAATTGGTTAATGCTGCGGCTTGTTTTATATACGCTAAAGCAATAATAAATTGCTGTGGCATGGTGAGGTTGCTAATCGTAAAGTTATTAATGGCGCGTTGGGTTTGTGCTTTATAAAGTGCGTTAACGGGTACGTCGAGTGTGCCCATGCTATCTGATTCTGTTCTAAAGTTACTCATTAGTACTCCTAAAAAAGAGAATATATGACATTAAACTACGCTATAAAAAAAGATATGGTGCTGTTATTGCTATTTACAACGGTATAGCTAAAAAGTAGGGGGCGTCAAGGCAAGTTAACAAGTGGGATTAAAACTAAAAAGTCGACTTAAACGGATTTTAAGTCGACTTAAATAATGTATTTATATAAACAGCCAGTTATAAGGCTAAACAGAACTTTAATTGTAGCCAAGAATAAATATTTGGTCTGTTTCATGTTTGTTTTGTGCCTTTTGAGTGTGTTTTACATGAGAAAGTAAGTCGATAACCGTTGCTCTACAATCTGTTTCATGACTCGTTTTATCTAAGCTTTTATCGGTAATTGCCATTACAGCGTCTACGGCGGTATAGGGTGAAATATACATAATGTTATCCTTTTGTCGTTTAGTACTCATTAAGTGAGTAATTTAATAAAAGCATATAGCGTACCAGCTCGGTAAATATAATTTAACGTATTGAAATTAAAGTTATTTTATTATTTTGGTCAATTTACTCACGACAGAATAGTTGAAATTTGTTTTACTATTGTGCATTCATTTGCAATTTAGGTGCATCAGTATGACCAAACCATTTTCACAAGCCTGCGAAAATAATAAAAATCATATACTTAAGGCTTTGCAGCCTGCATTGCAAAATGCAGCATCAGTACTTGAGATAGGCTCGGGGACGGGTCAGCATAGCGTTTTCTTTGCCAAAAAATTGCCACATTTACAATGGTATACCAGTGATCGAGAGGTTAATCATCAAGGAATAAAGTTATGGCATGATGAGGTGCAACTGGCAAACTTGCATCCGCCTTTATTGCTTGATTTAAACGATCCTTGGCCAGTAAATAAAGTGGATGCGATATATACTGCTAACACTTTTCACATAGTGAGCTGGGAGTTAATTACGCGTTTTTTTGCTGGAGTAAATCAGCACTTAAACCAGCAAGGGGTGGTGTGTGTATATGGCCCTTTCAAATATAAAGGGGAGTTTACCAGCCCCAGTAATGATGAATTTAATAGTTTATTGCAAAGTCGCGATCCGCTTAGTGGTATTCGTGATTTCGAAGCGGTTGAGCAACTTGCAGTGCAATTTGGGCTTAAGTTACTTAGCGATACTGCGATGCCTGCAAATAATCAGTTACTCATTTTTAAACGGCAATAAAATGCTGCATTGTTGTTTATAAATATCGATATGTTGGCGTTCGCGTTTTAAGTAATCTGCAATAGCATGATTAAAATCGGGGTGAATAATATGATGAGCAGAATAAGTAGTGATGGGTTGAAAGCCGCGTGCTATTTTATGCTCACCCTGAGCACCGGCATTAAAACAGTGAATATTATGCTTAATCGCATATTCAATTCCTTGGTAGTAACACAGCTCAAAGTGAAGAGAATCAACCTCTTCGCTTGCTCCCCAATAACGCCCATAAAGGGTATTGTCACCAATTAAACTTAATGTGGCGGCAATCACTTTATGGTCTTTTTTGGCTAGCATAATGAGCAATTTTTCAGCCATTAAGGCGTGTAGCAAGCTAAAAAAATCGTTGTTTAAGTAGCCTAAATGGCCTGAACGTTTTAAATAAGTACGTTGATAAAACTCACAAAAAAGCTGCATCACTGTTGTGGTGATTTGCTCACCTTGCAGCCATTCAATGGTGATATTTTGCTGTGATATTTTAGCGCGTTCTTTTTTTACTGCTTTGCGCTTACGGGCATTAAAGGTTTTTAAAAAATCGTCAAAATCTTTAAAGCTATTATTAAACCACTGAAACTGTACCCCGGTTCTCAGCATGGCGCCTGCATCATTTAGCTGTGAGGCTTGTGCTTTATCGCAAAAGTTTACATGCCAGCCTGACCAGGCTTGTTTTGCGCAGTGGGTATTAAGTTGCTCTGTTATATACTCATACACTAACTTTGGATTGCTGTGCATAATACGTATTCTTTGACCCTCAATCGGACTAAAGGGAATACAGCACAGCCATTTAGGGTAATAATCTAAGCCATTTTTTTCATAAGCTTCAGCCCATGCCCAGTCAAATACATATTCACCGTAGGAGTGCGCTTTTAAGTAGCCAGGGGCAAGGGCAACTAGTTTATCGTCTTCATAAACGGCTAAGTGGTGAGGCTGCCAACCTGTTTTTGCGCTTACACATTGGCTTTGCTCAAGGGCATATAAAAAAGCGTGTTGAGTAAAAGGGTCATTACCAAAAAAATAATGCCATTGTGTTGCGTCAATTTGGTTGATGCTATTAAACCATTGATGTGAAAAGTGGCTCATAATGCTTTGCCTACTATTTTTTAAGTGGGTTGCTGATTAATTTTGGTAATAGTGCGACAGCCATATTTGGTTTTCTATTTTCGATAAATCTTTATGGTTTATCTGGCGCAATATATTGAGATAGGCACTGTATGAGCTTATCGAGTTCGAGAGGTTTTGCAAGATGTTCGTTAAAACCAATTGCTAAGGCATTGGCTTTATCTTCAGGCATTACATCAGCAGTTAAGGCAATAATTGGTAATTGCTCAGTACTTTTAATTTGACGTATCAAGGCGGTGGCTTGGTAACCGTCCATAATCGGCATCTGGCAATCCATTAATACTAAATCGAAGTCATTTACTTTAACTTGTTCTACTGCTAATTCGCCATTTTCCACTAGTGTTGGTGTAATCCCTAAAGAGCTAAGCATTGCTTTTATGACTAATTGATTGACGCTGTTATCTTCTGCAACCAGTATTTTTAGTTTACTTAAATCAATATGCTGGTGTATGTGCTTTGCCGTTACTTGTTGCGCTGCACATGTATTTAACTCGACAGACAGAGTAAAAGTAGAGCCCTTACCTGGTTCGCTTTGTACGCTGATATCTCCAGACATTAATAAGCTAAGTTCTTTTGCGATTGCTAAACCAAGCCCTGTCCCACCAAATTTACGTGATGTTGAGCTATCAGCTTGGGTGAACGCATCAAATAACTTACTTTGCTCTGATAGCGCAATACCGATGCCCGAGTCCTTAATAGTCAAGGTAATTTGACGACGTCTATTGGTGATCTCCTTGCTGTATGCGCTAATACTTACTTCACCTTCATAGGTAAACTTAATGGCGTTACTACATAGGTTTAATAAAATTTGCTCAATTCGCATAACATCACCTTCAAACCAAATGTCGGTTGGTAATTGGTTATCAACTTTCCAGAGAATGCCTTTTTGTTCTGCGCTTTGCTCGAACATACTACTGATCCGAGCAAGAAGCGCATTCAAATCAAAAGGAGCGACTTCTAAGGTGAGCTTTTGTGATTCAATTTTAGAGATATCGAGTACATCATTTATTAAACTTAACAATGATTTAGACGCTAAATTAATTCTATTTAAATAATCAGAAAGAATTTCAGGACTATCTTCATTTTTAGCTAGAGTGGAAAAGCCAATCACGGCATTAAGCGGAGTGCGAATTTCATGACTCATATTTGCTAAAAATCGGCTTTTAGCTTGATTTGCTAAATCAGATTGTTTTTTAGCCTTAACCAGCGAGCGTGTACGCTCTGCTACCAAGCGTGAGAGTGCAAGGTGCTGGTTATTAAACAGCAGTAATATCAGTAAAATGAGTGAGCTTACAATGACCTGTAAAATAAGCAAAAAGAGTGTCATGTTATTAGTTTGATGCGGTAGAAATTCATCTTTAATGGTTAAATCAACGAACCATGTTTGCCCTGCAAAATCAATTTTGATAGTTGTAAGCTTATTGCTTTTGGTTGGAATATTTTCGGCATTTGAATAAAACGGATTGATAGCATTGGCTTCATAAATAGCGATATTAAACATTTTATTTTGTGCTTGCGTAAGCGACTGAGCAAGTATGTTTTTTACTAAAAATACACCTGTTGCGTAACCTTTAATTGAGGCAACCTCATTATTTTGTTGATACACGGGAGCAAATAATAAATACGCGGGTTCAGGTTGCTGTGTTTGAACTAATTGAATTATTTTAGTCCCTATCGGGCGAATTTTGATACGTGGGTCGAGCAAAGTTTCACGGCGATCTTTTCGAGAATTAAGATTAAAACCTATCGCTGATTGGTTTTCTGTAAAAGGGGCAATATAGGTAATAACTACCAATGGGTCATTGTTTGATAATGGTGCCCCTTTAATGCTTGGATCAAAGTTGTATGCGTTATAAATTTCATTAAGCTGTTTGTTAAAGTCACTGACCTGAGCGGGATCAATTTTACGATTCCATGAAAATGCTTTAATAAATGAATGCTCAGCCAATAGTTGGGCGCTGTAGCTATTAAACTCTTGCCTGCTTAAAGTTGGCGTTGATTGTATTTGGCTTGCAAGGCTTTGTACGGTTATTTGGCTGAGGTTTAAATTGCTCAGCAAACTGTTTTCAATAATAGATGTTTCGCGCTTGGCAATTTGTATTGAATTTGAATACGTCTCTTGGTTATATAGCTTAGTGGTTAAGGCTACTGAGATGAATAATACCGAGCATACTGCGATAGTAGGTAATGGGGTAACATCATGGCGTTTAAATTTAGGTTGTAATAACGCTAATAAAAAGGGGGTTGCGATCAGCACGCCTAGAGAATCACCAAGCCACCAAAAAGTAACATTTCTCCAATGATTATCAATGCTGTGAGCAGGGTTAAACTGACTTAAAGCATAGACGCCAATATTGGCCGATATTAGGCTAACAACAATACCAACGATAAAAATAAAATATATTATTGATTGGCGTTTCTTTAAGAACAGCGGATGACCTAGCCAGTATTTTAAAATAGCTGCGCCAATCATCCCTTGCAGCACAGCGCCAAAGCCGATTAGTAACACCTGCTCTAATGTATTGCCAATTAAAACTTGATCAGAGATAACGTTATCACTGGTACTTAAATTAAAGGAGACAGAGGCAATAAATAATGCAGGGATAAAGCGCCACCACCAGATAAAACAGCCAACTAGGGCAATACCTGCAGGGAGCCAGATAGGGATGACTTGTGATTGAAAGGCAAAATTAGTTAATAAATTACCAGTTATAAAGTAAGCAACCGCAAACGATATGTAAAAAACAAAAGAATTGGATGTTGAACCAAAAATCTTCACATGCATCCTTGTTAAATATTATTTTTATAATGATATTTTAGTATAGCGAATCGACAGTAAATAGTATTATTTTTAAAGTGGTAGCTGCTTTTTACTAAATGATTGTTTGAGTACTACCGTTGACTCTATATTGGCGATGCAGCTTAAGTTCCCCAGCTGGTGCTTTACAAACTGCTCATAGCTTTCTAAATCCTGAGAAATAATTTTCAGTAAATAATCGTGGCTACCTGAGGTCACAGAGCACTCAAGTACATGGGGAAGTTTTTCTACATGCAGCTCAAATTGCTGTGCCGCACTCACCGAGTTTTGACTTAGTCGCACGAAAGCATAAACCAGCACATTAAGGTTGAGCGACTTAGGGTTAATTGCAGCGTGATAGCCCGTAATTACATGTTCCTGCTCAAGCTTTTTGATACGCCTAAGAGTAGGGGTGTCTGATAGGTTAATGGTATTGGCTAATTCAGAAACCGACATGCGGGCATGCGATTGTAAGGCAACCAGTAACTGCTGATCTTTTTTATCTAACATGACTATGGGATTTTATTAATTATTTTAATGTTGGTAGTGATTATTACTAACAAAAGGTATTTTTACTATTTTTTTTGGCGTTTTACCCTCAGAGGTTTTTGTTAGCATTAAAAAGTAATAATAACAGGATGTAGTCATGAGTTCTTACACAGCTAAATTTGATAATTGGATTAGGTCTGAGTTTGTTGCCCTAAACTCTCAATTAGAGGAGTTGTATTGGCAGCAAGCAGATAAGGCTAATGTTGAGGGGGTTGGTGATAGCTTAAAGCTGGCACTAAAGGAGCAAGGTAATGCGTTGATCAGCGACTTATTAGCCGAAGGTAATACCGACGAAGGATTTGATAGCGCATTTGATTTACTTGGTAATGTGGGCTTGTTCATGGCCGCTTGTCGCAGGCATGAGATCACAGAGCCGAGCAGAGAAACAACCTCACCATTAGTTGAAGCATCGGCGCTTGCTATGCATATTGGTGCTTCTATTGGAGTAACCCCTCGTTTTGCTACTGCGCATCTAACTACGCATAATAAAGCCATTAATGGCACCTATAAACGGTTTACAAATCTTGATGATGAAGCCCTTTTTTTAGATTACAACACCCAAGGTATTTTAGCGTATAAACGTGCGAGTGATGCTTTATTAAAAATACTGCCATTAGGCATTTCACACCCTGTCACGGCTGAACTACTTGAGGTGGTTAAAACGGCATTAATGGATGTAATAGCGTCGAATAACGCCTTATACACTCAGCTAGACACCGAACGTTTTTTTAATTGTGTACGCCCATATTACAAGCCTTACAGGGTAGGTAAAGAGGTTTACCGTGGTGCAAATGCGGGAGACTTTGCCGGTATTAATGTTATTGATATGCTGCTAGGGCTTTGCAGTGCCAATGAGCCGAGTTACTCGCAAATGCTGGTGGATAAATTTTTATATATGATGCCAGAGGATCAACAAATACTTCGTGAAGCCATGCGTATGCAAAGCCTAATGGATGATTTTTTAGAGGCCGAACAATATAAAAATACAAAGTGGTTTCAAAAGCACGGCAAACTATTTATTCAAGTGTGTAAATTACATGGCGACACCGCTATCGGTCATCATAATCAGTTGGTGGAAAAGTTTATTGCTCAGCCATCACAGCACATGCAACAACAGCATATGAGTAAAGTCACTGCCAGTGGACCTCCTCTACCGGTACTGCTTGATTCATTAGCTAAGTTAAGAGATAGGCGTGCCGCGGCAAAGCGTGACGACATAAATACGCGCTTTGATGATTTAAACACGCTAAAACAGTGGATTAATTAATATGGCTAAAAATGATTTTTGTATGCCACAGGGTTGTTATTTACTAAGCCACTCTGTTGGCCGCCCATTAAAAACGAGCTTAGAAAATGCCACTGAACATTTTTTTACTCCTTGGCAAGAAAGTGTAAAAGAGCCATGGCAACAGTGGTTACCCGCCATTGAAAGATTTACTGAGGCATTAGGGCAGTTGTTTAATGCGCCTAGTGAGCAATTTTGTCCTCAGGTTAATTTATCCAGTGGTTTAACTAAATTGGTTATGTCACACCCCGTATTTAATAAACCACAGTGTACGGTATTAATGGCGCAGGCTGACTTTCCCAGTATGGGGTTTGTAATGCAAAAAGCATTGCCTGAATGTGCAAAAATACGCTACATCCCTGAGCATGAAGACTTGAGTGATAGACAGGTATGGCAGCGATATTTAACTCCAGAGATTGATGGTGTGTTTGTCAGCCATGTTTATTCTAATACGGGTGTACAAGCTCCCATAAACGATATTGTGGCGCTGAGTAAAGTCACGAATACACTCTCAATAATTGATGTGGCGCAATCGGCAGGGGTTATTCCTATAGACCTAACGGCGTTAAATGCTGACTTTATGATTGGTTCAAGTGTGAAGTGGCTATGCGGAGGGCCAGGAGCTGCTTATTTATGGGTAAATCCAAAGCAAATAACACAATGTGAACCAAAAGATGTTGGCTGGTTTTCACATCAAAACCCATTCGAGTTTGATATTGCGCATTTTCAATATAACGCTAAAACACTAAGGTTTTGGGGCGGTACGCCCTCGGTACTTCCTTATATTATTGCCGCTCATAGTATTGAATATATTGTTGAATTTGGCGTTGAACAAGTGAGATCGCACAACTTGATGTTACTTGAGTTAATTCAGCAGCAATTGGGCGCTTTTTTAATGTCACCTAGCGCTAAAGAGCAATGTAGTGGCACCGCTATTTTGCAGTTTTCTGAGCATCAGCAAAGTGTATTAACGGCATTAGAGGCTGCAAAAATAAGTGTTGATGTGCGTAAACTCGGCATCCGTGTTTCACCTCACATATATAATACAAAGTCAGAGATACAAACATTTATTGATGTTGTGAAGCACATACTTAAGGTTGCTGACTAAGCTGCTGTTTTTTTTGAGTGAGTGCTTCTATTTGTTGTTGTGCTTGCTTGATTTGTGGGTCAAATCGCTGCTTAAGTGCCGCCGTTTCAGTGGCAATGGCATTCGCAATTGAGCTGGCCCCTAAGCGATTTGCTTTATCTTGGGTCATGTAATCGATTTGCTGTTTTTTTTGTGCGTATTCTTGTTGGTATTGTTTAATCTTAAGCTCAAGCTGCACAATATCACGCTCTATTTGTTGCACCGCTAGATAATCGTCAACAGAAGTATCGGCAACTGGTGTGTTCTCAGATTGTGGCGTATTTGTTTGCATGATGTTGACGTTTCTAAGCGTGATCACTTGAGCGTCTTCAGCGCAAGGAGTTTGACTAAAAGTAGGCACACCTTTAATGGTGCATTTATAAACCGTCACTTCATTTGCCATGCTAACAGCACAGGCACCCAAACAATACAGTAGTAATATTAGCTTCGCCATGGTTAAACCTAAGCTGGTTTAAAGTACCATTTATAATGCACTAAGTTGTGACACCATACAATTTGTTTAATTTATTAGCATACGCTTGCGACTGCGTTATAAAAAGTGCAAATTAATAGAGGCTATTAAAATTTAGGCACAAAAAACCACAATTAAGTGGCTTGTAATCAGTAATGGTGGAGAGGGAG
>NZ_PNCN01000106.1:0-21058 GCF_005886135.1 Pseudoalteromonas sp. S4741
ATAAAACTTAATTAAACTGAACTCAGGATAATTTATAAATCTCAAGCAGCTATTTAAAGAGCTAACTACGTTGAATTTACTTGCAATAGGCGAGCTATTGACGCGTAATTTCGCCTTGTTTTCACTGGAAATCACTGGCTAGAGAAAATAAACATAAATATCAATTTTGATTCAATACGTTAGTAAATCTCTTAACCAAAGTTCAGGTTATTTACGTGAAGTTAAAATGCCAAATATTTACTTAGCCTGCTAACTAATGCTAAAATTTGCCGTATATTCACAAGTAAGAGTTCCTATGAGTAGCACTATTCCTTTTCATGAAACACTCGATTTAACCTTATGCGGCAATATGGGCCGAGTGCACCGCTTATGTCGAGAAGCGGTGACACTGGCGGTTGAGCCGCTAGGTTTAACTCAGTCACGCTGGACGGCAATGATCCACTTACATCATTTACCCTTAGGAGCAACGCAGCAAGCGCTGGCGACTAGTTTAGGTATTGAAATGCCCTCATTAACGCGCACCATTAAGCAATTAGAGCAGCAAAATCTGGTTATTCGACAAGTTGATGAACACGATAAACGTAGTAAAAAATTGTACTTTACCGATGAGGGTATAAAGTTATTAGAACATTTAAAAGAGCTAACAAGCGATATTAAACAGCGTTTATATGCCGGTTTAAGTACTGAACAACTTGATGGTATGGCGCACAGTTTAGTGCAAATGGAAGAAAACGCGCGGCGTTGTATTGCAAGCTTATCTGGAGATAAATAAGTATGACACCTGATCAAAAATTTGCCCGCTACGTTAAAGTTTCGCTTGTTGGTTTTATTGTTGTCTTTTTTTATTATATTGTTGCCGATGTATGGTTGCCGGTTACGCCACAGGCACGGGTTTATCATCCGGTTGTGCAAATATCACCGCAAATAAATGGCCGTGTTACCGATGTTTTGGTCAGTAATAACCAAGCGGTTAAAGCGGGTGATGTATTATTTGAGATAGATAAAAACACCTATCAGCTGGCACTTGAACAAGCACAGCTCGCGCTTGATGATGCCAAACTACAAAATAAACGCCTTGATACCAATGTAAAAGCGCTGGAGGCACAAATAAGTGCAGCTAACGCTAAATTGCATGAGCAGCAGCTATTAAAAAAGCGTGGCGAAACACTCTACAAACAAAACTCTATTTCGGAGCAAGAGCTTGAAAGCATTCGTGCTAACTTTGCAGCAAGTCAATCTAATTTAGCTGCCTTTGAAGCACAGCTTGCTGAAGCTGTTTTAGCGCGTGGCGACTCGGGGCAAAATAATTTAGCGCTGCGCCATGCGGCCAATCAGTTAGCGCAAGCCGAGCTTAACTTATCCTATACACAAGTGCGTGCTTTAAGCGATGGTGTAGTGGCTAATTTACAGTTACTTGAGGGGTCCTATGCGGTTGCGGGTAAGCCATTACTTGCTATTGTGGCAAAAAAAGCAGATTTAGTGGCTGATTTTCGTGAAAAGTCACTATTAAATATGCAGCCTGGGAGTTTAGCAAAAGTAGTGTTTGATAGCCGACCTGGTGAAGTATTCGACGCTAAAATTGAAACTTTTGAGGCCGGTGTCAGTGACGGGCAACTTAGTGCGAATGGATTACTTAGCACCACCGAAACCAGCAACCGCTGGGTTCGTGACGCTCAGCGCCAGCGTATTCATTTAGTGCTACCAAATAACACTCAGCTTATAAATAATATGCCCAGTGGTGCGCGTGCCACCGTGCAGTTACTCCCACAATCGGCAATAGGTCAATGGTTGGGGTCAGTACAGATCCGCTTTATTAGTTGGTTACATTACATTTATTAGTGGGGCGAGTAATGACACAACATGTTAGCCAAGCGCCACAACTCGATTCAAATGGCTTACGCCAAGCGCTGCGGATTGCCGGTGGTTGCACTATTGGTTTTACTTTATGTAAGTTAATGAATTGGCCAAATGGGATATTTTTTACAGTTTACCCTATGTTATTACTGGGTTTAGTGCCAAGTATTAACAAAGGTGTGATCCGTCAATTTGTTGCCAGTGCTGCCTACAGTGCGTTTATTGTGCTTGTTTTGCAGGGCTTATTTTCACACTTACCGGTGTTAATGACGCTCATTATTTTTGCTAGTTTTTGCGTGTTATTTTATTTAATGAGTAGTGGCGGCGCGTTTTTATTTGGTGCGTTAGGTGCGGTGAGCTTATCGATTCAGTTGCACTTTGCCAGCCATGTTGATCAAGCAAGCAGCATTTACCCGCTTATTTTAAGTAATGGTATGGCTATTTTTATTACTATTATTATTGCGCTCTTGATGCATGGTTTGTTTCCTGATGTGACAGCGCGGCCCATGCGCGCTGTGCCACACAAGGACAAAGAAAGTATTCGTCACGAGGTGTTGCTATGCGCTAGCGTTGCGACTTTATCATTCGTAGTTTTTCAGGTACTTGATTTACAAGATTCAATTTCGGCGCAAGCGGCGTCTATTTTAATTTTGTTTTCGTTGTGTTTTAAGGCAGCGGGCACCGCAAGTTGGCAACGTATTATTGGTACACTGATAGGCTGTAATGCTGCTTTGGTTTCGCAGTTGTTTTTGTATAATCATACCGACGTTTTGCTTTTTCCGGTGGCTATATTATGGATTTTGTCTTTTATATTCAGTCGTTTTCATATTTTAGGTGGTGGTCCACCGGGTGTTGGGTTTGGGGTATTAACCACGTTTGGCATTTTATTTGGTCAGTCGTTAGGCCCAGGGCAAGATTTAATATACAGTGCTTTGTATCGATTTAGCTCGGTGGCCGTTGCGGTTACGCTAAGCTTAAGCGCAGTGTATGTAGTGCATCGAATCCTCAACCGATTTAGCGTCACCCGCCATCATACTTATGATTAAATTAAAGGCTGCATTCGCAGCCTTTTTTATACTAGCCTATTGCAAGTAAATTCAACGCAGTTAGCGCTGGAAATAGCTGCTTGAGATAGATTTATTATCCAGAGTTCAGATTACTTAAGTTATAGCTTGATATTACCGCGTAGGGCTTTAGTTTGGCCGTGTTTGGTTTTTTTATCCATGCGTTTACGCTGTGAGCTACGGCTAGGTTTAGTGGCACGGCGTGCTTTATTAACCTTAGTGGCGCTTAAAATTAAATCTTTTAGCCGTTTTAGCGCATCTTCTCTGTTGAGCTCTTGGGTGCGATGGCTTTGCGCTTTAATAACCAATACCCCTTCTTTGGTGATCCTTGAATCTTTCAAAGCAAGTAATCGTTCTTTATAAAAGTCAGGTAATTTAGAGCGATTAATATCAAAGCGTAAATGTATAGCACTGGCTACTTTATTAACATTTTGCCCGCCTGCGCCTTGCGAGCGAATAGCGCTGAGCTCTACTTCCCATTCATCAATGGTTACGCTGTTTGAAATAGTTAACATAGTGCCCCGCTCTTTTTGCAAAAATGTATTATATCATCAGTACATTGCGTTGTGGTGAATCAACTTAAACTCACACCTGAGTAAATAATAATTTATAAATTTACGCTTTGTATTGGCAATAGCCGTTAATTAGTTTTTAATTAACGCTACTTTACTATTAGGAAATGCTTAATGAAAAAATTACTGTTATCAATCAGCTTGTTAGCGATGAGCTTCTCAAACTTTGCACAAGACATTAACGAAGGTCAATTACAAAGCTACATTAAGGCATTACCTGCAGTTACAAGTTGGGCAAGCAATCAAGAGTCGTTAAAAGGCTTAGATTTAGCGAATATGCTGGGCGCATCGGCAGATCAAACGATCACTGAGCAAAGCTCGTTAGCCAACAGCGCACTTAGCATGATCAAACAGCAAGACTTATATAAAAGCTTTGCCAACGTAACTAGCCAATATGGTTTTACGCCTGAACAATTAATTGCTGTAGGATCGGAAGTTTCAATGGCTTACATTGAAAACCTAAAATCAGGTTTATCAGATGAACATAAAGAAACCGCCAATAAATTAATGGGTGGCTTACAAAGTATGCAAAGTAGTAAAGACAAAGGCGTTAGTTCATTAATTGGATCGTTTGGCAAGGCATCAAGCGAAGCCCAATCGGCAGAGCCTGTAGTCAGTGAAAATAACCTAGCACTTGTGAGCGAATACATGCCACAACTTAAAAAGCTGTTTTCAATGTTGTAAAAGTTATTGTTTATAGAGGTGGCATTGGCCACCTTTTTTATACTTACTTTTCCAGTCTCATGTATTTTAAGTTTAAATAATGGCTTCAGTTTTAATGCTGTAAACCCCCTTTACGGCTATGATTAAGGCGTTATTTCGCTTGCGCTAAAAAAATAAAAAGTAATAAATAAACCCTAATTTTACTTACGCTAAGGCTGCGTTTTGTTTGGTGCTGAAGCTATACCAATCGACTTAAATATTTAACCATTTTAGCGAGCTAAATAAAGCGCTAACTGCGTTATAATTTTTTTCAAGTAGAACAACCACATGTCAAAATTTACGCCTTGTTATCACTCCATTTATTTGTCGCTATCAATGGTCAGTAACTTAACACAATTGGTATTAAGTTAGTTGCTACTAACAAGTTGTTGTTTTATACAGATCAGCCATTTATCAACTTAAGTAGTAAATGACGGTATATTTGCTTTCAGCTAGCTTATTTTTGTTTGTTTATTAGCCTTTTTTAATTTTTATACGGTTGAGTTAGTAAAAAATCGGTTTATTTTAACAATTTTGAAAAGTAGTTAGTAAAATCGTGATCCTTTCGGTGTTTTTAAATAAAGTTATTATAAATTAGGTGGTTAGGCTTTAGTATTACAAAGCTAAAATAGTAGTAATCCCAAAGGGAGCGTATGTTAATAGCAAATAATGGGACTAAAGCATCGCTATATAGCCGTTTGCAGCGGTTATAACTGTTTGTTCAGGTGCCTTATTTCAGATCACTATTTAACTAACAGTATTAAAAGAGCCTATTTTATTCAAATGCAAATAAGAACTACTATCTTTTGTATTTGTTGGCGTTATAATATCACCATCATTTTTTAGCTATGTTTAAAAGGAATTTGCAGTTTATGCAGGCCTCCAACCGTCTTTTAGACTTTCCCAAACCCGTTTTTTCTATGTTATGGCAATTTATGCAACGCTTTAGCTATGAATTAGCGGTTTTATCGCGTTTTTTTATTGCCATTGTTGGCGGGTATTTTTTTACAGCCGTTAGTGTGTCGCTATTAAGTACATTAGTGCCTGTGCCTAAAGTTGACGCGGTTTTGCTTAGTGTGTCTGCGAGTATTTTAATTTATGCTCTAGTGTTTATTTATAGCTTTTATATTCATTCATTAAAAACTGTTTGGATCAGTATTTTACTAAGTATTGCAGCGCAACTTGTCGTTTTATCGCTACTGAAGGGATGGTTATGAAAGGGAGTTTTTTTCGTTCAATGACGTGGTTACATACATGGGTGGGTTTGCTCGTGTGTTGGTTACTGTATTTAATATTTTTTGCAGGCACTATTAGTTTTTTTAGAGATGAAGTGAGCTTATGGAATCAGCCAAGTGTCCATAATATTGAGCAGCAGGCAGATCGTATTGGCGCGCAAAAACAACAAATCGTGTCGGGTGTTGAGTATTTAAATGCGCAAGCACCTAATGCGCCTAATTGGCGTATAACGCTTCCTGAGGAGCGTATACCTTATTTAACGTATGGTTATGCAAAACCAAAAGAGCCTGGACAGCGCAGAGCCTCTTTTGAAAATACCCGTTTAGATCCAAATAATATGCAGCCTTTAGCACCCTTTGTAGATACTCGAGGGGGGAATTTCTTTTATCGCCTGCATTTTGATTTGCATTATATTGATGTAAAAACGGCACGTTGGATTGTCTGTTTTGCTAGTTTATTTATGCTCATTGCATTGATATCTGGCATCGTTATTCACAAACGTATTTTTAAAGATATGTTTGTTTTTAGAGCTAATAAAGGCAGCCGTAGCTGGTTAGATGTGCATAATTTAAGTTCGGTATTTGCCTTACCTTTTCATTTAATGATTACTTATACGGGCATTATTACCCTGATATTTATGATTTTCCCCTACCCCGCGCAAACCGTTTATGAGGATGGAATACGAGGCTTTTTTAATGATGTTTCGCCAAGTAGTCCTGCAACAGAGGCGTTGCAAGGCACTGCGCCGTTAGTGCCTATCAATACTGTTTTGGATCAGGTTTATACTAAGTGGCCAGAGGCTGATATAACTCGGGTGATTATAAATAAGCCGAATAAGACCGCTGCGACTATTATGGTTTTGGTCAGCCCTGGAAAAACATTAAGGGATCAAGCACCGCGTTTGATATTTAGTGGAGCGAGTGGTGAGCTTGTTGCTCAAACTGATGATGAACTTACCGGCAGTAAAGCGCTGTATGAGTCACTAAATTCAATGCACACTGGGCGTTTAGCGGAGCCATTATTACGTGTTTTATACTTTTTAGGCGGCATTGCTGGCTGCATAATGATAGCCACGGGCTGTATTATGTGGGCAAAGCGCATTCGAGAGCGAATGAAAAAAAATGCCCGGCCATCATGGGGTTTAAAACTCGTCGAAGCGCTTAATTTAGGAACTTTAATGGGATTGCCCTTGGCAACGTCTGCGTTCTTTTTAGCAAACCGATTAATCAGCACACGCGCAATGGAGCGCGCGGATAAAGAGATACTTGCCTTCTTTTTAACTTGGCTGTGTGTACTTATTATCGCTTTTGTAAAGCGTGACAAGCTGCAGTGGTGTGTTATGGCGGCCATAAACAGCATTGCTTGTTTTAGTGTGCCAGTGGTTAATGCGCTAACAACACAAGGGAATATAATCAGTTATTTACGTAATGAACAGTGGGCTTTATTTATGTTTGATAGTCTCTTTTTGTTATTTGGTTTGTTGTTTTTGTTACAAACCGAAAAATTACGTACTGCACTGCAAGCTAAAAAACCTAGCCCGATAAACACTCAGGAGCAAAAAGTATGATGGCATTGCTCCCTTTTAGTTTATGTTTGGTGGCTTTTAACTGCTTTGCACTGGCTAAGTTTAATCATTTTAAGGATGTTTTTAACAAGCGCCCTACTGATCAGCAGCGTTTAATTTTATTGAGTGTTGCTTGGATCAGTATTTTACTAAGTTTACTACTTTGTGTTAGCGAATTACACGGCTATGGCGCTCTACAGTTTTGCGGGTTTATGTCGTTAAGTGCTTTAATTATAATGATTTTTTATAGTTTTTTAGTCAATCTAACTAAGCTTTTTAACTTGCTTGTATTATTGATATTGGCCGCGAGTACGTTATTTTTTGGTTTAAATGGACTTTAGTTAGTAAAAACCTGATCCCAAAGAATAGGCTAAATTGAGGTAAAAAAATGGCAAGCCATCAGGCTTGCCAATTAAAAAGGGGGATTGTCATTATGTCTTGTACTTGCCTTTCCTTTTGCAAGTGGGGCTAATATAGCCCCTCTTTATTTAGTTTACCTTACAGTAAGGTGAACGTTTTATTACAACCTAGGGGTGTAAACCCCCTTTACAGCGATTTTTGATTTACCCATATAATCTCATCAGTTGCAAAACCAAGCGCTTTTACTTGGTTTAAAAAGTGCTGCTTGAGCTCTTTACTCACTGTAGGTGTTCTCGATAAAAACCATAAGTAATCTTTGCTATAACTTGTAATAAACGCATATTGATAATCAGGTTGGTCGAGCTCAAAAATAATATAGGCACCATAAAACGGGCCAAAAAATGACACTTTAAAATGTCCTGTATCGGCGTTTTCTACAAATTTAGCTAAGCCTTCAGCTTCGTCCCATTTTTGTTCTTTACTAATAAACCCTTTGTTTAATACCTTTACCGTTCCATCATCGTTAATTGAATAAGTGGCTGTTACTTGCTCCATTCCTTGTTCAAAAGAGTGGTCTAATCGTGCTATTTCATACCACTTGCCTTGGTATTTCTCTAAATCAAAGTTTTTAACGGGAGTTATTCCTTCGGGGGCGCTGGTACAGGCACTGAGTAAAAACACGGTGGTAATAAATAATGCGGTTTTAAAAGCGAGTTTCATGTTGTTTCCTTTTCTTTAGAAATTGCTATAGGATCGTCTTAATACTAAAGCAATTTAAAGAACTTAGCATGAAAATTTGGGTTGATGCTGACGCTTGTCCGGTGGTAATAAAAGAAATTTTATTTAGAGCCGCAGAGCGTACGCAAACAGAAACTATACTGGTTGCAAATCATGCCATGCGAATCCCACCGTCAAAATTTATTAGCCGACTACAAGTGTCATCGGGCTTTGATGTGGCTGATGATGAAATAGTAAAACGAATAGAAAAAGGCGATTTAGTGATCACAGGAGATATTCCGCTGGCAAGTGAAGTGATTGATAATGGCGGCCAAGCGCTTAATCCGCGCGGTGAGCTTTACACCACTGAAAACATTCGTTCATTACTAAATGTACGCGATTTTATGGATACTATGCGCTCAAGTGGTGTAGAAATGAGTGGTGGGCCGCCTCCATTAAGCCAAAGTGACAGACAAAACTTTGCTAACAATCTTGATCGTATTTTAGCGCAAAATAAGAGCAGTTAAAGTGAGCAGCCAGTTAATAGGGTTAGGTGATAATTCATTCAGTGTTGCTGTGCATGTAGCAAAAGCGCCCCCTATGCCTTACTTTGAAACACTTGCGCAGCTAGAGCCTGTAGTTAATGGGCAAATAAATAGCATAAACCAGCACTGTGGCAATGGCTGGCGAAAAGTCTTTAATGTGTACGCCAAGGTGTTATTTGCGCTGCCAAGCGAGTATTACGCTTTTGCTAAACAAGCCGTGAGTTGGCAAGCATATCGCGATGAGCTGTTGTTACAGCAACATAGCGGTACTGCATTACTATTTAGTGCACCGGTGCTTACTGAGCATAAAAATCAATTGCACATTATTGCAGGAAGAACTCACGCTAAAAACTTGATACAACAAGGTAAGTTAAACGCCCAACTTGATTGGCTTGATGATGAGTTTGCTATAGATAAAAGCCAGAATATTATTGTATGCCCCTATTTTGATTATAGGCAGCTGAGTAATATTAAAATTGCCCGTTTGAGTGAATTAGTGGCTCAGTTGCGAATAATCTAAGCCACTTTCGTTTTTTAGGTAAGTGTTACGCTCAGTGTGTTAGCGCTATCAACTAGCATGAGCGAGCCCAAAATAAATAGGATGCAGGCCGATGCACGGCCAAATTTTAGTGAGAGCGCCGGATTATTGCTGAGGATTTTTCTGGCACTTACCCCTATTAACCAATATACCAGCGCACAGCCAACTAAATGAATAATGCTAAGTACCAGCAATTGTTCAGTAATAGAAAATGACAGTGTTGGTAAAACAAACTGCGGCAATAAGGCTAAAAATAACAGCATCACTTTGGGATTCAAGCCACTAATTATAAAGCCCTTTCTCATCCACTTTAGGGGCGTGTCTGAGGTGTGTTCTTGGCCATCGTTATAGGCTGCAGGCATTGGAGGAAATCGGTACAGTGACACGGCAATCCAAATTATGTACAAAGCACCAAATAAGGTTAACAGCTTTATAAACATGGCATGCGATGCTAATAACGCGCCTAAACCTACCACCACTATTAAACTGGCCATTAAATGCCCAAGTATTAATCCTGACACCGCAGGAATGATTTTATCACCCGCTATACCTGCACTGATTGTATAAGCCCAATCGGCACCGGGGGTAAGTACAAACAAGATTGATACCAGCCAAAAAGAAAAAATAATATTAATATCCATACGTATCCATGCGCTAAAACCCAAAATAAGTGAGCTGCTATTTTATTTCTTTCTGATGAGTAAAAGTTACTGTATTTTACTGACATAAGCGTTCATTTTAGGAAATAATCAACTATGGATACCATAGATAGGAAAATTCTTGCTGAGTTGCAAGTTGATGGCAGGCTCACCCTTTCTGAATTGGCTGATCGTGTTGGGCTAAGCGTGTCACCTTGTCATCGTCGTGTAAAAGAGCTTGAGAAAAGCAAAGCAATTGTTGGCTACAGAACAGAAATATCACCGGAGAAGGTTGGTTTAAACTTTTCTGCGTTAGTATTTATTACTATTAAAGAAGGTGATAAAGCGTCGTTAAGCAAATTAGAGCAAGCAGTCGATGCTATCCCTCAGATCATCAATGCACAACGCTTATTTGGCACCCCTGATTACTTATTACACGTCGTTACTAAAGATTTAGCCGCGTTTCAGCAACTCTACGATGACAAGCTATCAGCCTTACCGGGTGTGCAACGTTTAACCTCAACCATTGTGATGAAAGATATCGTAAGAGCGCGTAACTTGCACTTTTAACAGGTTATGTTTTACACGAACTTTAAAAAGTTAAGCCGATGACGCTGCAAAGCCTATGGCAGCGGGCTTTGCCTAAATAGGTAAAAATAAAGTGTAAATAAAGCTTGTTATAAAGTGTATTGCTGTTATCCTGCTTGCCATCGGGTTGATAGAAAGCCCTGTTTATTTGTAAGTACCTCGTTGTTATTAGTAATAATCCTTCGCGATATCCTCAAGTTAAATGTTTGTTTTCTTCCTGTTAAACGCCTATTTTAAGGCAAATTTTTTATTATTTTTTTAGGATATTATTATGTCTAATACAACTACTGGTACAGTAAAATTTTTCAATGAAGCAAAAGGTTTTGGTTTTATTGAGCAAGAATCTGGCGCTGACGTTTTCGCACATTTCAGTGCTATCTCTGGCGACGGTTTCAAAACATTAGCCGAAGGCCAACGTGTACAGTTTACTGTTACTCAAGGTCAAAAAGGCCCGCAAGCTGAAAACATCGTTTGCATCTAATTATAGAGGGAGTGGGCTTTAAAGCGCACTCACCCCGCTTAAACTCGTGTTAAGCAATAAAGCTAATATCATTATGATATTAGCTTTTTTTTTTGACAAAAATTTATACAACGTAACCGCTAAAGCCAAGCGCTTTAAAATAAAGCTTTGGAATACCAAATCCACATTCATTCAGTAGTTCACTAAAGCGCATACGATCTAGGGGGTAAAACTCTCTTTCGAGGTTATGCCCCATTTGAGTTTTGCCTGCTTCAGTTAGGCCTAATTGAGCACAGGTGTTTAATTGTGACTCACGCTCAAATGTTGTTTCTGGGCGCATTAAATCAGCAATATAAAGATTCGCTCCTTTTTTAAGGTTAGCTTTAATGCTTTTAAGAATTTGTTTTTTGTCGCCGTTATCTTCTACAAAATGCATCACCAGTAAACATAATACGGCGTCTGCTTTCGCTTTTACTTTATCAACTGGGCTACATTCAATAGTGACACGGCTATCAATACCTTGCTCTGCAAAGCGCTGTTTTGCAATATTGAGCATATCACTGGAGATGTCTTGGGCAGTAAACTGCCATTTAGGATTTATTTGTGCTAATGCTAATACTTCCTTACCTGTGCCGGCACCAATCACTAAAATGTGTGCATCGTCGCTTAACGTGGTTTGCAGTTGTGCATTGGTTAGTTGATGAAGTAGCTCATAGCCTGGGACTAAACGGGTAATGCGGTTATCATATTCTTGTGCTTCTTCGCCTGTGAAAGTGGGCATGCTGTCTCCTTAAATTACGTTTATGGTGGAGTATCCACCCGGTTTTTTAGCGACATGAATTTGCGTAGCAACGCGTTCGCTCATTTCACTTACATGTGAAATTACACCGACCTTTCTACCTTGCGCTTGCAATGAATCTAGCGCGTCCATGGCAATACTGAGTGTTTCACTATCTAGTGTTCCAAAGCCCTCGTCAACAAATAACGAGTTAATTTGCACTTTGTTCGAAGATAGTGAGGCAAGTCCCAGTGCTAATGCCAACGACACTAAAAACGATTCACCGCCAGATAGCGTATTGACCGAGCGTTGTTCATCGGCCATATCTCGGTCGATAATGGCTATATCAAGTGACTCAGCAATTGCAGTGAGCTCATAACGCTTGTTAAGGGTTTTTAAATGGCTATTAGCATAATGCAGCAATATTTTGAGTGTTTGTGTTTGCGCTAAATTGCGCATTGTTTTCCCTGTGGCATCACCTAGTACTTTATTAAGTAAATGCCATTGGTCAACCTGTTGCTTGAGCTGGCTCAGTTCAGCTTGTTTGCCCTCAAGCGCTTTTGCGTTTTGGTTGTGCTGCTCAATCGCGGTGTTGATGGTGAGTAAGCTATTTTGCAATTGTGTTTGCTGGGTATTTAAGTGGTTTTGTTGCTCAATTAGCTGTGCTTCGCTTTGCGTTGGCTGATTATTTTGTTGATGCTGTTTATTAGCTTGTTGCTGTTGTTTTAACGCGGCACTGGCATCAACGACTGCTTGCGATAGTTGCTCGCCTTGCTTTAACTGAGTTTTAATATCGTCGTTGCTGATAGTTAGTAAAAATGTGACTTGTTCATGACTGATATCGCCATGGAGGGTGTTAAATTCTTTAAACCAGTCGTTGTAACGCGTTTCAAGCATCACTAACTCTTGGTGGTTATCTGCCAGACGATGCTCAAGGTTTTTAAGCGTGATGGCGTGTTCATCGCGCTGTTTTACGGCACTGTCGTGTGCTTGTTGGCTGGCACTTAATTGGTTTTGGCAGTGCTCTAGCTGTGCTGACAGTTTAGCTTGGTAGTCATCAGCGCTAATAGTTTGGTTATCAAATAAGGCTAAGCGCTGTTGCTGCGTATTATTGTGCTGTTGCTGTGTTTGAGTTAATTCTTCATTGAGCGTGTTAACTCGCTGCTCTGCTTTGGTTATAAGCGGTGTTAGTTGTTGTAACTGTACATTGGCGCTGTCGAATTGTTTTTGACTTTGCTCAAGCTGTGCTTGGATTTGCTGATATTGTTCTACCTGCTGAGCTAAGTCGCTAAGCGTTAACGATCCTGCTTGCAATGCGTGCCAAAAATCACTGTGTTCAAAATGTAAATTGAGCTCTTTTATAAGCGCTTCGCTTTGAGTTGCTAGTTCATCGCATTTGTTATTAAGCTGAGATTGCTGATTGCTCAGCTCAACATGCTGTGTATTTAATTGTTGCTGTGTTGCTTGTTCTTTTTTAACTGTGCTTTGCAGCTGGTTAACAGTTTCTTGCAAATTACTGAGCTGTTTTTGCGCCGAAAAATACTCTGTTTTTTGTGCACTTAATTGCTTATAAGTTTCATCAAGCTGCTCAACTGTTAACTCATTAAGCTCGGTTTTAGCCGCTTGCATGGTATTTTTAATTTCCAGCATTTTGGCTTGTGCATCACTAATGGCTTGGCTGTACTGAGCATGCTCTGCCACCAAAACCGCGTGTTGTGTTTGGTGTTGATGAAGCTGTGTTTGAGCATCTTGGTGTTGCTGCTTTTCGTTATTATATGCATTTTCAAAGTCGGTTATTAAGTTTGTAAAAGGTTGGCTTTGATTGCTCGCGAACGGGTGCTCTGTAGCCCCACAAACGGCACACGACTCATTTGGAACCAGTTGTGCGCGTAAATGCTCAACATGCTCACTGGCACGAAGCCGCGCTTGATTGAGTGCTTGCTCTGCGTGTTTAAGTGCCTGCTCTTTGCTGGTTAAATGCGTAAGCAGCGTAGTTTTAGTGTGTTCACTGTGGCTGAGCTTTTCTGCCACATCACGTTGCTGTTGCACCGTGTGTTTTAATTCTTGGTTAAACTGCTTATAGTGTGTGCGCTGATCTTTTAAATAATCAATGTTTTTAAGCTTACTGTCGCATTGTTCAATGTTAAATTGAGCGTGCTGCTGGTTTAGCTTATTTAGGCTTTGCTGCTGCGTTGTAAGCGTTTGCTCTGCTTGTTCGAGTTGTTTATTTTGCTCGCTAAGTTTTGCTGTGAGTATTGTTTGTTGCTCTGCGTGAGCCTGAGCTTGCTGCTGGGTTGTTTTTAGTTGTGTCTGAGTATTAAAAAACTGCTTAAAGCTATGATGAAAATAGTTCCAATCAGTTGCCAATGGCTTTAATTGACTCTGCTCGTTCAACCAGTGCTGATGCCCTGTGATTTGCGTTGTGGCTTGCTCTGCACTTATTTTGTTTTGTTGTAGCTGCTGTTGTAAATCACTTAATTGTTGCTGCTCTTTGGCGCTTTGTTGAGTCAGACTTTTTATAGTTTGGTTATATATTGCTAATTGGCTGTCGAGCTCTCGCGCTTTTGCAATCAGAGGCTCTGCTGTTAGCTTTTGTTGTTTTGCTGTATCTAATTCGTTTTGCTGTTTTTTAACGTTATTGGCTTGCTCGGTGATCAGCGCGTTGTGATCAAGCTCGTTTAATTGTTTTATTTGTGTATTTAACTGGCTATTTTGCGCTGTTAAGCTTTCACAGCGCTGGCGGTTATCTTTAATTTCAAGCGCACTTTGCGCTTGTTTTGCTTGCTCAGTTTGCGCTTTAACAGCATTGAGTGCGGCATGTGCTTGTTGCTCGCTTTGCTGAGCATTTTTTAATGCCAGCTCCAAGCTATGTGCTTGCTTATACCAATTAACGCCTTGCTCTGTCGTTGCTAAAGTTGTTTTAGTGTGTTCAATTTGTTGTTTTAAATCAGCCAGCGTTTGTTGTTTTTCACTCAGCTCATCGTCAGACAATAACGTATAACTGGCTAAACTTGCCGTTAGTAATTCAAATTTATCTTTAATAGCTTTGTTGCGCTCAAATATACGCTGCCCTATTCGACTAAATTTATCGGTGCCAGTCAGGCACTCTAAAAGCTGCGCGCGCTCATCGCCAGTGGCTTTTAAAAAGGCGGCAAACTCATGTTGTGCTAGTAACACCGCACGCGAGAACTGCTCAAAGGTTAAACCTATTTTATTTTCTATGGCTTTTAAGGTGCCACTTTTGTCAGCAATTAAGGTTTCATCGGGTAGGCTATGTAAAGTATGTTCGGCCACTTTAAGTTTGCCGGTTACTTTTTTATGTGTACGTTGAATACTATAACGTGCTCTGTAAAGTTGTTGGTCTTGGCCACTAAAATCTACTTCGGCGTACCCTTCCCATTTGCCACGGCGCAATAAATTGCGGGCATCGTTAAGCTTAATGTTATCGCCATTAAAATCAATTAAGTTACCTTTATCGCCTTTCAAACGCGCAGTTTTTGTATAAAGCGCTAAGCAGATAGCATCGAGTACGGTGCTTTTACCTGCGCCGGTGTCACCTGTAATGGCAAAGAGGCCTGCGTCTTTGAGTGGCGAGGCTAAAAAGTCGATTTCGGCATCGGCAATGGAGGCTAAATTATGAATACGAACAGCCGTTATTTTCATAGCAGTTGCTCCTGTTCAAGTTCTTCAATTACCTCGGTTAACAGTGCTTTTAATTCATTTGGCACGGTTGCTGCGGCCATATCTTTATCATTATTAAATGCTTGTTCGAGTAAGCTAATTGGGTTGAGCATTTCAACAAAGCTTAAATCTTCAAATACCGTTTCTGAGGAATTACTCATTTGCTGGTCACGAACTCGCTCTATGCCACAAAAATTAATTTGTTTTCCTTTAAGTGCTTGCTCAATTTGTTCTCGAAAGGTGGTATCGATATCACTTGATTTAAGTTTTACTCGTAAGTAGGGAGCCATGTCGTATTGCTCTGTATCGAGTGCTTTTATTTGCTCACACAGCTGCGCTAAAGGTACGCATTCTCCTTCAGGAAGTACAATCACTTCTGCTAAGCGCGGAATGTAAAGGGGGTTTACAGTGGTGTTTAACGGTTGGTTTTTTTGCGTGCTAAATTCAACCACATTTACTTGATGGGTATACTTTCTCTCTGAAAACGACATTGGAATAGGCGTGCCGCTGTAACGTATTTGCTCATTTTTAGCTACTAGTTGTGCTTTATGTAAATGGCCTAGTGCGACGTAATTGGCATGTTTACCAAATACCGACGCTGAAATAGCTTCTTCACCGCCAATGACCAAATTACGTTCAGAGTCATTGGAAATATTACCGCCTTTTGCATGCAAATGACCCATAACAATTAAAGGCGTATTTTCAGCGTTAAGTGTTAGCGCATGTTCAAGAGCAAGTTCATAGGCTTTTGCAACGCCTTGTGCGTAACTAGGGCCATCTTTGGTTTGGCTAAGTGTGCTTATGTCACTGGTGCGTAAAAAAGGCATAGCAAGTACCACAGCGCGTTTATCATCGTTATTAATCGTTATCACAACGTCACTGGGTTTAGCAGGATCAAACCGCCCTACCACATAAGTATCAAACTGGGCTAATAAGGGCTGTGCAGCCAAAATACGATTAGCGGAGTCATGATTACCCGCAATAATAACAACGTATAATTGTGGGCACTGGGCTTTGGCGTTTTTTATAAATTGATAGAGTTGGTTTTCGGCGCTAGCACTCGGTGTGGCAGTATGATAAATGTCACCTGCAACAAGCAATAAATCGATTTGTTGGTTAACGAGGGTGGTTAACAGCCAAGAGAAAAAAGCATGGTGTTCATGACGGCGATCATGTTCATAAAATTGCTGACCTAGGTGCCAGTCTGAAGTGTGAAGAACTTTCATTTTGCGCTCTTAAAAAATCATAAGATCGCCAATATACCCAAGGCAACTAAAGATGCAAGTATCGCTTTAGGTTAAAGTATACCAAGCTATAAAAATAAGGGGCAAAGCAGCGAGCGCGATTGTTAAAGGCCACTTTAATGCTTTGGCTTTTTTAGCTTGTAATACTTGCAGTGCATTAGTTTCATTACAAGCAGCGACTTTATCAATATACAGATAACCCGAGTTTATATACTGCTTACAATTTTGCACGTCTGCTGGTATTGCAATTAGCTTTTGCTGCTTTTTTAGGATATAAAAATCCATAAACTCACCACACTACTAGTTAGAACAAAATATTTGAGAGAAACGCAAAAAAATGCTCTCAAATTAAAAAAGTGGGCGATTCTAATTACAAACCATTGTAAAGATCAACCTAAAACTGCGTTATTTAGCTTTTTTAATGAAAATAGCTGTGTTTTTTCGTTTTATCTTGATAGCCAGTGTGTTTTGTAAACCCCCTTTACAGTTTTGTTTAGCGTATTAATTGCTTTTGTTTTTTATTAAATTTCTGACGAAATTTCCGTTCATTTTTGTTGTATAAAACGCTATTTATTGTATTTACAAAAAGGTGTGGAATATCACCCTATAAAAGCAGGATTTTATCGCTATTTTATTGAAGCTAAGCTGTAAATTTGTCACAGTAGCGTTACTAAAATCGATCAGGATTAACAATGAAGAAAAATTTACTTACACTGAGCGCGTTTGTATTGCCTTTGGCAATGGCAAGCACTGTGCTTGCCTCATCTGTTGAGCAAACTAAAGGCAGCTATGTTGATAAGTTTCGTCAACTAGATGAAGCTTTACCTACTCCTAATGTTTACCGCAGTGCAGCAGGTGCCCCTGCTGAAAATTATTGGCAGCAACGCGTTGACTACGATATTGATGTAACACTCGATGAGCAAAAGCGTCGCTTAACGGGGAGTCAAACAATTGAATATAAAAATAACTCTCCACATACATTAAAGTATTTATGGCTTCAGCTTGATCAAAATATTTTTAAAAATGACTCAATTGCAGAAACCACGCAAACATTTAAAAGTACCCTACAGAACGAACCTGATGCAAAGCCTGCTAAGTTAAGCTTAGGTGATTTACGTCGTCAACAGTTTATGAACGATAATGAACTGGGTTACACCATTAGCAATGTTAAAGATGAAGATGGTAAAGCGCTGCGCGTGACTGTGGTTGATACCTTAATGCGCATTGATTTAAATACCCCACTTAAACCAGGTAAAGATGTTGAGTTTAGTATGGACTTTGCGTTTAACCTAGTTGAAGAAGACGCGGTAGGCGCACGTGCAGGTTACGAGCATTTTGAAGAAGACGGTAACGATATTTTCTTAGTTGCACAGTGGTTTCCTCGCTTAGCGGCTTACACCGATTACGAAGCATGGACAAACAAACCGTTTTTAGGCAGTGGTGAGTTCACTTTAGAGTTTGGTGACTACGATGTTGAAATTACGGTTCCTGCGGATCATATTGTATCAGCAACTGGTAAGCTTGATAACCCAAGCTCGGTATTGACCAGCACTCAGCGCAAGCGTTTAAAAGAAGCTGAAACAGCAAAACGCCCTGTGTTTGTTGTTACCGAAGAAGAAGCGCTCGAAAACGAAAAAGCCGGTACAGACAAAACAAAAACATGGCATTTTAAAGCAGAAAATGTTCGTGACTTTGCTTGGGCATCATCACGTAAATTTATGTGGGATGCTAAAGGTTACCAGCAAGGTGGTGATGAACAGCCACTCGTTATGGCGATGTCGTTCTTCCCTAAAGAAGGTGGCGACTTATGGAAGAAATACTCAACTGAAGCGGTTGTACACACGATGGAAGTGTATTCACAATATTCATTTGATTACCCATACCCAACTGCGCAGTCAGTTAATGGCCCTGTAGGGGGGATGGAATACCCAATGATCACCTTTAATGGTCCACGTACAGATTTACAAGACGATGGTACACGCACTTACTCTCAAGCAGAAAAGCGCTTTTTAATTGGGGTTGTTATCCACGAGGTGGGGCATATTTACTTCCCAATGATTGTAAACTCAGATGAGCGCCAATGGACTTGGATGGATGAAGGTTTAAATAGCTTTTTAGACGGTGTGGCTGGGCGTGAATGGGATCCAACCATTCCTTGGGGTGTTGAACCACGTGACATTGTGGCCTACATGAAGTCAGAGACTCAAGTGCCTATCATGACGCAATCAGACAGTGTGCTTCGTTTAGGCCCTAACGCCTATACTAAACCAGCTGCGGCATTAAATATTTTACGTGAAGTGATTTTAGGGCGTGAATTATTTGATTTTGCGTTTAAAGAATATGCTCAGCGCTGGAAATATAAGCGCCCTACTCCGGCTGATTTTTTCCGTACTATGGAAGAAGCGTCAGGTGTTGATTTAGATTGGTTCTGGCGTGGTTGGTTCTACACCACAGACCATGTTGATATCTCGCTTGATAAAGTATATCAATTACGGTTAGACACAAAAAACCCTGATATCGACTTTAAACGTTTACGTGATATTGAAGCAAATAAGCCAAGTTCATTATTTGTTGAGCGTAATCGCGCTGAAGGTAAAAAAACCTGGGTTGAGAAAAACCCAGATGTAACCGATTTTTATGACGAAAACGATCGCTTTACGGTTACCAATAAAGAACGTAATTCATACAATAAATTTTTAAAAGGCTTAAAACCGTGGGAGCGTAAAACCCTCGAACGCGCGCTAGAAGAAGACAAAAACTACTACGTGATGGAGTTTTCAAACCTCGGTGGCTTAGTGATGCCAATTCTTTTAGAGCTAACGTATGAAGATGGCACTAAAGAGGAACGTTATATTCCTGCAGAAATTTGGCGTCGTAATCACAAAAACGTACAAAAGCTGATTATTACCGACAAAAACAAACCGCTTACCTCAGTAACGGTTGATCCAGGTTGGGAAACCGCGGATGTTGATGTAGAAAATAACCACTACCCACGCCGTATTATTCCTTCGCGTATTGAAGTCTACAAACGTGAAAAGAGCAAGGCAAAAGTAAGCCGTGATATTATGCAAGACATCAAAACAGAGCTGAAAAAAGACGAGCCAAAAGACGAAAAAAATAACGACGAGGATCAATAATAATGCGCTTTTTGCTTATTATTGTTTGTTTTTTAATTGCTGCGCCAAGTATGGCGCATCAATTAAAATCATCCGTTACAACGGTGTTATTTAATCAGCGTACGCACAATATTGAATTGATGCATCGTTTTTATTTACATGATACAGAGCATGCTGTTAGTAACTTGTTTAAAGGCAAAGTGGATATTATGAGTAACAAGCGTGACCAAAAACGCTTTGCCAAGTATGTTGAATCTCATGTTGCCTTACAAACCTTGAGCGGTGAGCCCCTCCCCCTTAATTATGTAGGTGCACAAGTGGATGGTAAGTTTTTTTGGGTGTACCAAGAAGCTGCTATTCCCGATAAAATTGAGGGCATTAGAATGAGTCATGGTGCACTGCGTGATTTGTGGCCTGCACAAGTGAATATGGTGAACGTTGAAGGGCGAGGACAGATCAAAACCTTAAACTTTAGCCAAGACGATACCTGGCTTGAAGCGAAATTTGAGCCGAAATAACCACTATTATTGCGCACCTTTAGAGGGTGCGCACTTTCCTTTATAGCTGATCGAGTTAATTAATTGCATCGTAAAGTCTTTACTATACCAGTTATACAAACCCAAACTATTATGTTATCAAACTAACTATAATTAAATTTCAATGGACTGAGCTGTTTTTATATGTTTATTGATATACTTTTTATTAAAGGTTTAGATAACCTAAGCCAAACCTAGCATACTGAGCTAATTATTTAGCGCAAGGAATGAAATGAAAACGCAAATTGAGGCAATCAAAGGTGTTATTTTTGATTTAGACGGAACTTTAGTATCTTCAGAATTAAACTTTTCATTGATAAAAGCCCAAGTAGGTTGCCCTGCAGAGCAAGACTTACTCGATCACATAGAACAACTACCTTCCCCCTATATGCGTGAAGAAGCAATGAATATAGTGCATCAGCATGAGTTGTTAGATGCACAATCGGCTAAGCTTCTACCTGGCGTTTTAGAGGCTGTTAAAGCGCTACAAGCTAAAAACATACCTATGGCCATTGTTACACGTAATTTTGATAAAGCGGCCACACTAAAGTTGCAACACAACCCATTGCCAATAGAAATGGTACTCACTCGAACTGAAGCTCCGGCCAAACCCGATCCGAGTGCTTTATTAATGATTGCAAGGCAGTGGTCCATGCCCGTTGATAATGTTATTTACGTTGGTGATTATTTATATGACATACAAGCTGCTCATAATGCAAAAATGCGAGCCTGTTTATATGCTCCTGATGCAACCCTAACCCCTGCCTATGCCGAGCAAGCCGATTTTGTCATTCATGCGTTTGATGAATTGGTAACATTAATTGACAATTATGCTGAAAAAGTGAGGGTCTGTTGACCTTTCAAG
>NZ_PNCN01000107.1:0-22574 GCF_005886135.1 Pseudoalteromonas sp. S4741
CTTATGTGCAGCTCAGGTTAGATAGGTAAATAAATTAAGCATCGCTTGTGTATTTAAGTCACTCAACGCCCCTCCTATTTACTGCTTTATATTTTACTCGCTCGTCAAAAAATGCACTATGGGGCATATAACTTAACAGCTCGTCGCAGTTAATTAAGACTTTATCGCAACCTAAGTATAGTTACATTTAAGTCAACGTACTCTTACATGAATAATGACAAGGTAACGACAGGTTACAATAATAAGAGAATTTAAATATGAAAACTTTACTCGCCACGGCAATCAGCTCTGCGTTATTACTTTCGGGCTGCTCTGAGCCAAATGTAAACGCTGACAACAAACAGCAAACTACTGCGCAAAGTGTTTCAGCGCAAGCACAACAAGCTACCAACCCATTATTAGAAAAAAGCACACTACAGTACGAAACCCCTGACTTTGCAGTCATCAAAGATGAGCATTTTTTACCTGCCTTTAATCAAGGTATGGCGCAGCAAATGGCGCAAGTACAAAACATTATTAATAACACAGCCCCTACGACTTTTGAAAACACCATCGTGGCACTTGAGCAAAGTGGCGAGTTATTAACGCGTGCAAGCAGCATTTTTTACAACCTTGCGGGCTCTAGCTCAAACCCAACGCGTCGTGAGCTTCAAAAAGAACTTGCACCAAAGCTTGCAGCGCACAGAGACAACATCTTTTTAAATGATGCGTTATTTAAAAAAGTAGCCACACTTTTTGATAAAATAGACTCTTTAGCATTAACAGCGCAAGAAACACGACTATTAGACGTTTACTATAAACGTTTTGTGCGCTCAGGCGCTCAGCTTAATGATGAACAAAAGCAGCAAATACGTGATATTAACTCATCGCTATCAACTTTAACGACACAGTTTTCACAAAACTTACTTGCGCTAAGTAAAAGTAATGTTGTCATCGTAAAAGACCAAAAAGAGTTAGCTGGCTTATCGGCAGGTCAAATTGAACAATTTGCTAATGCAGCCACAGAAGCCGGCCACGAAGGGCAGTATTTAATTAAAATCACCAATACCACTCGCCAGCCTGTTTTAGCTTCATTACAAAACCGTGATTTACGCGAGAAAGTGTGGCGTGCATCTTCAGAACGCGCGCTAGATGGTGAATTTAGTAATCGCGACATTGTTGCGCAACTAGTTAAATTAAGAGCACAAAAAGCAAAGCTACTTGGCTACAACAGCTGGGCTGAATTTAGTTTAGAGTCGCAAATGGCTAAAAAACCACAAGCTGTATTTGATATGTTTGCTAGCATGGTGCCAAGGCTAACTCAAAATGTAGCGTTAGAAGCTGCCGATATTCAAGAAAAAATAAATGCATCTGCAGAGCAGTTCGAACTTAAACCATGGGATTGGTTATATTACGCCGAGCAAGTACGTCAAGATAAGTACAACCTTGATGAAAAAGCAGTAAAAGAATATTTTGAGTTTAACCGTGTATTAGAAGACGGTGTATTCTTTACCATGAATCGTTTGTATGGCATTACATTTAAGCCACGTAACGATCTACCTGTGTATCACCCAGATGTAAAAGCATATGAAGTATTTGACGCAAATGGTGAAAGCCTAGCTATCTTTTTTGCTGATTATTTTGCGCGTGAAGGTAAACGTGGCGGCGCATGGATGAGCTCGTTTGTTAAACAGTCTGGTTTGCATGGGCAAAAACCTGTTGTCGTGAATGTTATGAACATTCAAAAAGGCGCCAAAGGTGAGCCGACACTTATTAGCTACGATGAAACAACCACTATGTTCCATGAGCTTGGCCATGGCTTGCACGGTATGCTTTCAAAAGTAAAATACCCTACCTTATCTGGTACGTCAGTATCAAGAGACTTTGTTGAATTCCCGTCTACGTTTGAAGAAGATTGGGCAATGCACCCTGAAGTAATTGCTAACTATGCTAAACATTATCAAACAAGCGAGCCGATTCCGGATGAATTACTTGAAAAAGTAATTAAATCAAGAAGCTTTAACCAAGGTTTTGATACATTAGAATATGTATCTGCCGCTTTATTAGATATGGAATGGCATTCATTACCGGCAGATGCCCCACTGCAAGATATTGAAAAATTTGAGCAAGATGTTTTAACAAAACACGGCGTTAACGTGCCATTTGTGCCGCCGCGTTATAAGTCTGCATTCTTTTCTCATTCAATGGGGGGCGGTTACTCTGCAGGCTACTATGCCTACATGTGGAGTGAAATTTTAGCAGCTGACGCTTTTGCTTATGTACAAGAGCAAGGTGGCTTAAAACGTGAACTAGGTGACAAATACCGTAAAGAAATTTTAGAAGTCGGTAACTCGCGTGACCTGATGGAATCGTTTAAAGCATTTCGTGGCCAAGAGCCAGACACATCAGCCTTACTTAAACGTCGTGGTTTAACAGCCACGGTTGAATAACAAGCTGTTAGTAGAGCTTGATGGCTACATAGCCATTAAGCTCTGCTTTATGCTATTACATTAAACTTCAAACGCCCCTCAGCCATTTTTATGGGTATTAATAATTGCCCAGCAGCAAAACGAACGCCCCCACTTACCCAACCTGTTTAACCTTAGCCGAGCATGTATACGTTAAAACATCGGCATAAAAATAATCGAGTCGCGCAAGCGATAGGCTAACAGGCTAAACTTTATGACAGGCACAAAAAAGGACGCTAAAAGCGTCCTAATATAGAATAATGGTAAAGATTTAATACTCTTAGGCAGTTAAAGTACTACTATAGATTGCTTAACTATTTTTCCAGTTTGGTTATTTACACAGCCCCTGAATAGTAATGCTTGTATCGGCCCACTCATATTTTGGCTACTGTGATGTTTTACAAAATTTTGATTATCAAACACATCACCCTCTTTAACTTGTTGTAGCTCAAACATTGGAAAGGCCAACTTGAAACGAGCAAACAATAACTCAAATAAACAAACTAATTTTTTATCGTCTTGATTACTGCCATTGTTTATTTCAGCTTTAATATAGTCCCAGAAGCTAAATATAAACTTTTCTTGAGTGCCGCAAACAACCAACCCTTTTGGTGTTGTATCTTTAAAAATATTTTTAATTGATACTTTAGTTTGTGATGAGAGCTCCTCATAAACCTCTTTAATCCTAAGGTCTTCCTCAAAGTTATCTCTGTAAAATGTAATTTTTCTTTTTAGCTCTTCATATAAACTTAAAGTTTCTGCAAGTGTTTTTTCTTTTTTTTCAAAATCAGTTAAGGCCACTGATAACTTTTCCTCAAGGTCTGATTTTTCAACATTTAAAGATCTAATTACACTTTCACTTTCAGCCAAAGCAGAGTCTTTTAGCCCCAGCATAGATCTAAGTTTTGCATTTTCTTCTTTTAACGCATCACTTTCTGCCTGCATAGCATGGCACTCATTTTGATTTGACTCTTCAACCTTATTAGGCGATAAAGTATTTGAGTGCTTTTCTGATTTTTCGAGTGTTATTGCCCAAACTTTAGTTCTAACTTCCTCATCTTCTAAGAGAGCTAAAACCTCTGTTTTTAAATTATTCTTATCCATAACTAACCTTTCTTTTTAAGCTCATTAGTCTTTTTAAGGTAATGAGCCTGTAAACCATTTGCACAGCCTTCTATGCCAATACTTTTTGCTTCGCTGGCACTATCACCTTTAATTACATCAAACGATTCTGGTTTATCATTTACGGCAGCTCTTTGAATTTCAATTGAATTTGGATAAAGCTTAATAAATGAAGAAATAGCAGCTATTCGCGCCACCAGTCTTTTTAATTCACTTTTTTCAGCCGCAAAATCGTCTGCAATAAAAATGTCAGGGTCAACATCAAATGCCTCATCATCAGAAACAACAATAAATGCTAAACGCTCATTCTCAATGTACTCAACTTTACGTTTAAATTTCTCCCAAAAGTCAGCACTCTCAATCCATAATTCACCTGAAAACCGAATATCCTCTAATTCACCCTCAATAACTCTGCACGTTCTAACTTTGCAATTTTTATTTTCAACGAAAAAGTCTGTCATTTAATTACTTAGTCCCATTACTTTATTTTCAATTTCTTCTATTGATAACTCTGGCTCTAACTTTTGGTATGCTTCTACCAAAGCCGAGCTATGTTTCGTTGTTTCATCAAGAGTAAGCTCATCGTTTAAGTAAAGATCATAATCTTCTAGTTTTAAATCATTCTCTTTGTATGCTTTAATAGTGCTAACTATCTCTTTCGTTTCAAGTTCTTGCGAAGCCACCGTAGCCATAAACTCAGGCGTAACTACTGTATCTAATTTTTCGTTAATTCCCTTTAAAGTAATAGAAGCCCCTATTGAGGAGCGAGCTAAAAGTTCTTTGTCATCTAATCTGTCAAATTTATCCTTATCAAAGGGAACATTATTGTTTAGGTGGTCAATATATTCATTGATTGAGTCAAAGTCTTCTGGTTTTTTTTCACTTAAAATGGCCTTTTCGCCTAGTTCTGCAAGGCTATCTTCTGGCCGAATAATACCTAACGAAACACCTACACTTCTAATTGCATCTGTCACTTTAGCTGCGAGTGAAACACCTAAACTAGCAATACTGGTTGCTGATTTTACAACGCTATTACCAATACTTGAGGCAACACTGCTTATAACACTACAAGCACTGCTAACAACGCTACACACACCACTCCAAAATCCCATAAAAATTTCCTTAGTTAAACGTTAATACTCTTGTTGGTTGATAACGCATTTTTCTGCTCCAAAGTAAATGCTGCATCAGGGTTTAGCTTGACCTCAGATAAGTAATGGCCTAAACAATTACTTCTAAAGTCTATCTCTTTTATATTTTCTTTTGATTCAGCAAGAGGTTTATAACAAGAGGCAAGAATATATTGGTGCATAAACTCAACGCCATAACTTTGAATGTAGTTATGTAGCGCGCTATTAGATTTTCGTTTCTTTAATGTTTCAACCCAAGCTAATAGCGGATTTCCCTGGAGAATATCCTGAATTACCTCACCTGAAGGAGGGCTTTCTAATAGTTCTAAACCTTTTATTAAACCTGACTTGTAATTATCTGCGTAATATTGAAGCGCTATTTTTCTAATATTATCGGGGTCAACATCTGTTTCTTCTGTTGTGCTAACAAACTCTTTTATTTGTACCTGCAAGGGTTTTGTCGTGCCCGAACTAGATAGAATTACGCGCCCTGGTTCAAGGTTAGATAAAAAGTCTTTTTGCTCATCAGATAAAGCCATAGTATTTCCAACGGCTTCTTTATCGTCTTGTGCAAAAAGTTTATGAATAATTTTTGTATTGGTGTTTTTTAAAACTTCTGGTGTTAGCTTATTTGGAATTTGGTCAACAATGATCAGCGACTCACCATACTTACGCACTTCTGCCAACATATCAGAGAAGGTTTCAACCCCCTGTTTTTTATTTGAGCTATCCCCAGCCTCAAATTTAGATAATAACCTATGCGCCTCTTCAATTAACGTAATGTGTCTAAACTTCCCGCCATGTTTACGATACTCTTCGTGATTAGCACGTATAGCTTCATTTAGATTAGCTAAAACAAACCCCATTATTAAAGACTTTTCACTCGGGTTACGTATTTCTTCAAGTTCTAAAATTACATTGCGTTTAGCTAAATCTTTAAAATTTATTGACCGCGGTGTATTTAGCATTTGACCTTTAGAGCCTATCAGTAATCCTTGTAAGCGGGCTTTTATTGAACCTACATAATCCTGTTTTAACCTATCATCAAAGCCCTGTTCACTTACAACGACCTCTGTCATATCAATTAATTCTGCGAGTGTAGGGAACGCATACACACCAGGCGCAAATGGGTCGTCATAATAGCTATTTTTAGAGTTAGCGATATTCCAACCTTTCGCTTCATAGCACCGATAAATAGCAGCTTCTATTAATTGTGGTATTGCAGCTTCCATGTCAAAAGCCGACTCTATGCTCGCCTTTATCATATCAACTCTAGAGGTAATATTTTCATGAGGGAAAAACTCAAAAGGATTGAGCCTGAAGGGCGCTACACTGTCATTACCCAAGGTAAAAATTAAAATGCTTTTATCTTTTTTTGTTAGTACTCTGTATTCTGTTTTAGCTGGCTCAATAACTAAAAATGGCATTTGAGCTGAGTGTAATAATCGATGGCAGGTTGTTGTTTTACCACTTCCTGTAACACCTGCTATAAACGTATGTTTGTCTAGGTCACGCTTATCTATACTTATTTCTGTTTTTTGCTTTAAACCACTTTTAACTAAGTTACCCAAAAAGAGTTTGTTTTCATCACTGGCCTGTTGCGTCATATTCAAACCAAACTCAACTTCTTCTTTTAAAGTTAACCCCACGACTTCTTTTTGAGGTAAGCCAGCAACAACACTCAATTCATTGGTAGAGAGCCAGTTACATAAGTATCGGTTAAAAGGATTTTTAGAAAGCAAAAGATTTAACTGATGAATATTTTTATCACTTTTCGCAGCATCAGCGCTTGCTGCTTGTATTGCAGGTAATTGAAAATTCTTTAATGTAGAAATTTCATTTTTAACGGTCAATTTTTTAAGTTGTAAAGGTGACTTATTTGCCTCTTCACCCGAAAATATTGATTTTGCAGTATTTCCTAACTTTAAAACACTGGCCTCAGAATTCGATAATAAGTAAATATTAGACAGATAAAGCCCTTTGTTTTTGCCTATTTGAATACGCTTTAATAATACCTCATCAATATAATTCACCCAGTCCTGTAATGTTTTATCGGAAAACTCTCGAGATTCACTAGATGAACTACCTGTTTGCTCCGATGTATTTGTTCCTCGGTTACTGCCTGTAGCCGTTGATTCTGAAGTACCTTTAGTCGTACTTTCATTACCATTTATATGACGATTATGGTCGGTTTCAGAAAAACCTGATGATGACTGTTTACTGCCTTCGCTGTTATTGGTCCCTTTGTTTGTAGTAACCGATTTACCCGTATTAGTTGTTACAGATTTACCGTCATTTGTACTGGTTGTTTTAGTGGTACTAGCACCTTCAGAGGCTCCTTCTGTCTTAGCCTTATTTGTTCCGTCTTGAATACTTTTTTTAGACAAAGGCAATAGTTTGTCATAAATTTCATGTAACTGCCCTTCTAGTTCATTTACTTCAGCCAGTGAAAGAGGGTCAGCCAAAACAGCCAAGCAGAACTTATCGCCACTCATTATGTCAACCAAGCGGTCAACACCTTGAAACTGCTCGTTATCTTCATGAACACTTGGCACACCTTCAAGCTTGGAGATTTTAGAAAAGGCATCAACGTCGCTTTTAACTTGCTTGCGTTCATATTTATCAAGCTTTTTGACTATACTGCCTCTAAAGTTTCCCTCTAAAGAGGGTTTTAAAATACTTTCACCTATATCGTCAACATCAAGCGATAAATCCCCTTTGTAACGTTTATCTTTTGCAATACCAAATAAAAACTTAACACTTTCTCCATCACCAATAAGTAAATAAAGAAAAAGAATGCCTTCAATATTTAACGAATTTAGTACATTCTCAAATGCCTCTTTTCGGGGGAGTTCTTCATCAAAAGTTACTTCTTTAATGTGGTAAAGTGAAAATTCATGTTCAGCTAATAAAAATGGCTTTTCGATAGCTGGTACTTGCACTTTTCCATCATCACTATTTGCTTTTAAAAGCTCAACAAGCGATTTTTTTATCCTTGCCATTTTAAAAGTTCTCCATAACAGCTTGTTCGGCTTCTTGTTGAGTCATAGTTGGTTCAGCATTTTTATAAGCGCTAACCAAGCAATCACTATGGCGTTTGGTTTCATTCAATGATAATTGGCCGTCTCTGTAAGCTTCTATTTGCTCTAAATTTAAGCCACTGCCTGAATACGCTTTAATAATCTCAAAAACTACTTTTGAGCCTACACCTATCTCAACTACTTTATTTAAAAATGGTATAGAGATATCGGCCCTTAATTCAGTGTTTAAAGCTTTCAGTAAAATAGCACTCCCTATCGCCTGACAAGCTAAAACATCTGTTGGTTCATCAGTTAGCGCTACTTCTGTTACATCATTACGTAAGTAATCGATATAATCATTAATTTGATTAAAGTCTTCAGGTGTTTTATCGGCAGAGATCGCTTTAGCGCCTAGTTCATTAACGCTTTCATTGGGTTTAAGAACGCTAGATGCAATACTTACTTGCTCGATAACTTGAACCACCTTAGGTAAGTTTTCACCTACAGCTTTTAATACCATAGGTGCGGTTCTAGCTATCATTGGCCCCAGGGTCGAAGCGAGTTTACTAATTGTTGTTATTATCGTCGGGATAAGAGTGGGAGCTAACATAATCTTCCTTAAATAATTAAAGCTCTAGGCTTTGAGGTTCATTTAAATAAATATTCTTTTTAATATCAACCTCATCAGCTATAACGTACTCAATCTGAGTAGGTGATGTAATTCTTATAAATACCATTGCATCATCATCGGTCAAATCAAGTTTGATACTCTTCTTTTTAATACTGTCATCTGCAGCAAGTACATTACCCGTACTTGAAGTAGGTTGTTCTGAGTAATAAAGTTCAAATTTTTGATACCCTGCATCAATAAACTCTATCCATTCATTAAACTTATTTTCGCGGTCAACAATAGGTTTAAATTTACCCTTCCTATTTTCGCCTAAATAATATTTAAAACGAATATCCTCACCATTAACATTGCGATCAATAACCTTAATATTGCCGCCTTCTCGTGATTCAATTAGGCCAAAAGCTACGCCTGTTTTGCCCGTTGGCTTTTCTATATTTTTTTTATCTGCACCAAGTGGTGCAAATAATTCAAAATGACTTTGCTCCTCAGTTCCTATTTCTTCATCTTGCAACGCAATATGCTTTTTAAATAACGATGTAACAAAGCTTGATTGGCTTGAATTACCGGCCAAAAATATATTTACATTTTCTATGTCATTAAGCTGTGCTTCACTGTGGCTAAATGCCAAACGTAAAGCATCAAAAAAGTTTTCGACCCCACGTTCGATTCGATCTGAAAGCAATTGCCTTAACTCTTCTTCATCAACAACTAAGTTAAAAGCTGAATGCTGAATACCACTACTATCGGTTAGTGTAATACTTAAAGAGTCTGATGAATCAATACTAAAATCATCATGCTCCTCCCAAAATGGACGAAGCGCAATACACAACTTCTTCGTATTGTTTTTGGCTTCTTGTGAATAACTTAATAACTGCTCACTTCCCGCAAACGCATCTTTTTCAGGGTGTTTCTCAAATTGAATACCGGCTTCTAACAGCGCTACTTTATTTTTCTTAAATACTTCAAACGCCAAAAGCTCAAGTAAATTCTCGCCCCCTAAAAATTTGTCTCCTCCTGCCCCAAAATGCTCTATCACATAGTCAAAACGGCGCTCTTTGGCTCCTTGCGCTTCTCTAAAAATACCAAAGTCAAAATCAGTGGTGCCGCCACCAAAGTCAAATACACCATAAAAAATACGCTCATCGTCTACAGGGTCAAAGTTATGAGCTTTAAATGCTGTTAATGCGTAAGCTGCCGGTTCGCTTGCTCCTTTTGTTACTGTTAACTGCTCAATGGCATCAGCGCCTAGCTCACTCGGTAGAGATTTTTTAATGCCTCTTTCAAAGCTTTCGATTATTTTATCGCGCACTGGCATTTCGTAAGTCACAGGGAATGAGAGAATGTAATCCATAAAAATGCCATTATTTAAATTGTTAATGTACAAACCTAAATAGTAGGCATAAATTTCAATCGGGTTAAAGTCATCCTCTGTAAGTTCTAAAAACGGGGGTAAGTCAATCACTTTACCTTGTTGACCTACTACTTTTAGTTTTCTGTTTTTATCGCCTGCCCACTGTTTTATTTCATCTAAAAATGTATTGAATTTACTAGAATCCGTTCCTTCCATTGCATTTTTTGCGGTATGTGAAATTGTTAAATCTTGCCAGCGTGTATAAGGTTTGTTGGCTTTTTCACTATAAGCAGTAATAAAGGTGTTAAGATCTCTAAATTCCATAATAGTTGGGTTTTCATAATGATGAGCTTGTATATCTTTGCTTAAATCGCCTGTACCAATACGCATAGGGTGGATATTCACATTATCTTTTTGATACACCACAACGGTACTTTTTGTGCCAAAGTCGATTGCCACAACACCATCGTTAATACTCGATTTTGGATCTCGAGCAACCATCGGGGTGGGTAAATCAATAACTTGCTCAGCATCACTATCTAGCTCCTCGGTCCATAAAGACCAATGACCAAGCTCGGTATCTTCGAGTATTTTTTCTTGATAAGGGGCAATATCAGCGCGAATAAAGTCATCTAAAAGCAAAGTGTTAGTTATTTTTTGATGTATCAGTTGCTCTAAAACCTGTATTTTATCTTTAAGCTGTTCAACCGCTGCTTTATTGTTGTAATTTAGTGCAACAATTAAAGCTTTATATATTACATTACTATTTAAAAGCACTGGTGTTAAGCCTTTATATATTGACTCTATGAATAAGGCTTTTGCATCTGTCATTGAACTTTTAAAAGCTAGAAAAGGAATACATACTCCATCATTATATGTGCTGGCACTATTAATACCATTTCCTGCATGATGCCCATATACATTTTTACTGTCTGAATATAGTCGAATCTTTGAACCCAAATAGTAACTGGATACTGAATTATTGAAGCTCGGAAATGGGGCTTTTTCATTTAATTGATGAATGCACATTAACGCACTTTTTTTGGGTACCTTCCACTTATTAAAAGGATCTATAAGAGTGCTCCTTATGTGTTTAGTAACTTCATCAACTCTAGCACCATTCGGAAATGGTTTATGTAGACCATCTGAATCTTTTTCTCTAATAACCCAGCAACCATTTGCACTTTTATCAAGAAAGATATCACGTTCAAAGCTGACCCAACGGGCTGCCTTAAACTCACTTTCAACAACCGAATAACATAAATTTAAAGCGTTAAGTAATGGCTTATTTTTATTGGCTTGACCATTTATGAACGCAGCGATTTCCTCTTGCATTGTTGCATCTAAATTCGCCACCATGTTGCCAAACGACGAATCTAACCCTTTTTGCTGTGCTTCTTTATTTGACAGTGTCCATTGAGAAATTATTTTTGTATCCATTATTCTTCCTATATTTTTATGTCTTGCTTTTACACTGCGTTATCTTATTAAAATCGCTTAAGGTGTTTAAGTTAAAGTGTGTTTAAGACGTAATCTTCAGATAACTTCTCAAGCATATTCTCAACTCTCTGACTATTTCATTTCACAAGCTTGTGAAAACTTAGTTTGGCTTTAGTCTTTTTTGTAATCACTAAAATTAATGATATTACTGTTATCAATTATACCGTTTAATGAGTCATCATCATGTTGTTGAACAGTGACAAGCGATTGGCAATAATGTAATAAACGCTCTATGGGTATAAACTTTTCTTTTCGGCCAGTTGTTTTATTAGTAATACGTTTAGCTTGGGTGTTTAAATAAATAGCTAACTCAATGGCAAGGTCTTTAGGTAACTCATAAAGCCCTTCTTCTTGTAGTGTTTGGGTAACCCAAAGTGCGGCGTCGCTAATATGGCCGCTTATGCTTAAATCGGTATTTTTAACCCAATGCGGAGAAAACTCTATTTTAGATAGTTCACTCAACAGCACCGCTATGTCGCTGCGTGGTATTAGCTGATAAACCTCAAGCGTTTCTGCCATCATTAATTGCCACTCATATTGTAGGCACTGCGTTAACTCTTCTTGCGATAGCTTTAAACTAACCGGTATAAAAAACGTAAAACGGCTATTCGCCTCACAAACAATGATTGTTTTTTCATGAGATTTATAGCTGTTATCAATAATCTGTAATTGCCAGTTAAAGCAATTTTTATCGCTTATGCGGGTATTTACCCCCGCTTGTTTTCCTGGTTCATGTGGCAGGCGAGGTAAATCGGCTTTGAGGTATTTGTTAAGTGCGTTTGAGGCGTTTAGACAAAATAACATTTATTTTTTAACTCTTTTATTTTTGAGATTGATTAATTACAGTGATATTTCAACTAACTATTCCCCACACCAATAGCGAATATAGACCTGAGCCAACCGACTTTTGAAAACTTGAATAAAGCCAATCACTCCTCCAACTAACCCATGCTTAAGGGAATTAAAGTGGGCATAATTCACTGGCTGCCAATAATCATGCTTATCACGAATGGTATGAACCCAAAACGTCGGATGACGCCTGCGACTTATCCAACCTACATAATTGAGTTAAAAACGTAGGTTGGTTAAGTGGCGAAGCCACACCACCCAACATTAACAAATAACCCGACGTACGGCCGTTTATTTGTGCCTGCATTTTTTATTTATCCTTACGCAAAAAGTAAGCAGCTTGTTTTAAAAGCTGAACGTCGGTTATGTTTTTATTTAAATCACGTTGGGTCATTTAACATCCTTGTTCTTGTTTTTATAAATCGCGCTATAGTTCGCCAGCGAAAGCTTTTTGGCTTAGTGAGTCAAACAACTCCACCTTTTTTAAACTTAAATTCGGATCTAATAAATTTCCATTTTTAACTTTTTCAACAATAGCAGAAAACTTAAGCTGCTCTTTAAAAGTCGGAACTGGAATACTAGCTTCTCGTATAACTTTTAAGCTCAAAAATTTTTGCGCCCCACCTTTAGAATTTTCTCCTAAAAGTTTCGACTTGAAACCTTCATGGTTAAATAAGTACTCTAAAAATCTTCCCGATAATTTATTAGGGCTAGACTTAACCAAAGCAACATTTTTCATGCTGAATGCTTCAGTTAATGAGTTAAAGCATGCGTTACCTGTACCAGCACCTATGTTCGTCAAAAGTAAATCTCCATATTCGGGATTACAGCGATTATATATTTCTTCATGAACATATTGGGTTACATACTTTAGGTCGGTTAAGTCTAATTTAAACGGTCTGATATTTTTTCCTGTAACGAATTTAACTCCTTCGTTCACTTTACTTGGTGTGTCATGAGTGCCATCAGTAATCTTAGTTGCTACATCATTCAATTGTTTAACTTCCCAGCCCATTGGATTGGTGACAGGATCGCCGAACATATCTAGGAATACGCTGCGGAGGAAGTCGTCGGCGAGTTGGGTGGCTTGTTGGCGTTTGCGGCGGATGGCGTCGGCTTTATCTAAAATCGCGGCAATGCGTTTTTGTTCTTCAAGTGGTGGTAAAAGCATTGGATAAGCTTTCAATGCATTCATATCAACACCACTTTGACCTGCTGTCCTCTGCGACAACCCATCGATTAAGCGAAACAGCTTTTCTTGTTTTAAAAAATAAAATAAGTAGTCTCGATCTACTTTTTCACTTGGCTGCGCTTTCATTAGTGCCACATTATATGCGCCCTCTAATCCCCTTAATATCTGGAAGACAGGAGGGCCATAACGCCCAATCATTACATCATCTTTGGAGCAAAACTTCTTAGTCGAACTCTCTGGAATATAAGTTAAATTGTCGTCCGATTTATAATCTCTAATCTGTAACAATCGAACATAACCATCTTCCAATTCATATTTAAAAGTCGATTTAGGTGGTTGCGATCCGCCAATAAACGTTACAACAGAACCCAGTTCTACAACAGGCCAACTCACAACATTGCCTCCAGCTCTTTTAAATCAGCCAAAATCTCATTTTCCAATGAAACCAACTTGCCTAAAATCTCTTTTGGTGGATCGTAGCTTTCTTCCTCGTATACCACTTCTTTATAGCGGTTGATTGAAAGGTCGTATTTATTGCTAGCCATGTCGTCTTTACTGACCCAAAAGGCTTTCTGGGTTTTATCATTGCTATCGCTTGTTGCCTGAGCTTTATCGCGAGCTTTAAATTGTGCGACTAACTCTGGTAAGTCATTGGCTTTTATTGGGGTGCGTTTGTCATCCAAGCTAAAACCATCGGCTTGTACGTCGTAAAACCATACGTGGTCGGTGCTGCCACCTTTGGTAAATATAAGTATGGCGGTTGATACACCAGCGTAGGGTTTAAACACGCCACTTGGCAGTGAAATTACCGCCTCTAGCTGATTGTTGTCTACCAATAATTGGCGCAGTTGTACATGCGCTTTGGATGAGCCAAATAATACGCCATCAGGCACGATAGTGGCCGACTGCCCGCCTATTTTTAACATGCGTTCAATAAGGGCAACAAACAGCAGCTCGGTTTTTTTAGTTTTTACTTTACGTAATAACTCGGGGCATACGTCTTCTTCGTCTAGGCTGCCTTTAAATGGCGGGTTGGCGAGGATTATGTCGTACCCTTCTTTGGCCTTTTGCGGGTAATGCTCTTTAAAGTTTTGGCTTAGGGTATCTTGATAATGAATGCCCGGTTGTTTAATGCCGTGCATTACTAAGTTCATGGCGGCTACGCGTAGCATGGTGGCGTCAAAGTCAAAGCCGTTAAACATGTGAGCATCTATGTGGCTGCGCTGCTCTGGGGTTATTAAATCACCTGAGTACAGCAGGTTTTCAAGCGGTTTGCCGCTATCATCACATTGTACGTTGCCATCTACATCAAGCACGGGCTCACGGTCGATGCCCTCGGCTGATGTGTATTTTTGTAATAGGTATTCGTAACTTACCGATAAAAAGCCACCGGTGCCGGTTGATGGGTCACAAATTTGGCTGGTAACATCTGGGTCCATCATTTCGACCATGGCGCGTATAATGTGGCGCGGCGTTCTAAATTGGCCGTTTATGCCTGCGGTGGTGAGTTTGCTAAGCAAGTATTCGTACAAATCGCCTTTGGTGTCTGAGTTTTCCAGTGGTAGGTCGTTGACCATTTCAACCGCTTTTACCAATAAGCTTTGCTTTTGGATCATCAATTGCGCGTCTTTCATAAACTCGTTAAATATCGCGCCTTCTGGCGATACGTCGTCTGAGGTTTTTGAAAAGTACGGAAACAGCTCATCTTTAACCAGTTTGTATAACTCTTCGGCTCCTAAATGGCGCAGGTTTTGCCAACGAATGTGTTGCTCTGCGTCGCTAAAGCGGCGATTAAATGGCTGCTTAGTACGGGCGCTGCGTTTTTCGTCGGCTTGCTCGTTCATGTCGAGCATACGGGCGTACATTAAAAAAGTAATTTGCTCTACTACGGTCAGCGGGTTAGTTATTCCGCCTGTCCAAAATTCTTCCCATAGTTTGTCTATTTTACTTTTTAAAGGTCCGGTTATCATAGTTTTCCTAGTGTGAGCGGCTTATTGCGCTCATTGTGTTAATTAATTTTTTATATGGCATTGTTGGATGCCGCTTTGGCTTATCCAACATCGTCGGATGGCGCTTTGCCTTATCCAACACCGTCGGATGGCGCTTTGCTTATCCGACCTACGTTTTGTGCTATTTCAGTTTGGCTTAATAAATTTTCGATTAATTGCACCTAGGCCGCTGTTACGCTCTTGTGCAAATAGCTTAGTGGCTTCACCTTTGTTTATAAGGTTTTGCTTAAGCTGAGTAATTGCGGCTTTTGCAATCATTAAGTGGTGTAAGTGCGCCGCCTAACTCCCCTTTTGGAGAATTAAGTAGTCCTTCATCGTACTGTTGTAGCCATAAAAAGGTTTGCGTGTAACTGGCAATTATATCTACTAGCCCTGCACCAAACTCACTGTTTTGTGGCAAAACAGCAATACGTTTAACGAGTTGTAATGCGTTATCTAGCTCTGTTGCGTTTTGTGCTAATCGCTCTTGATTTAAGGTGTAGCCTTTTAATAAATGCTGCTTTAACGTTTTAGTTGCCCACTGGCGAAAGCGTGTTGCTTGGGTTGAGTTAACGCGGTAGCCCACAGATATTATTGCATCAAGGTTGTAGTGTTTTAATTTACGTTTTACTTTGCGTTTACCCTCTTGGCGAACTACCGAGTAATCCTCGGTAGTTGCGTTTTCATCAAGTTCACCTGATTGATATATGTTTTTTAGGTGTAAACTAATGTTGTCGGTTGATGTTTTAAACAGCTCAGCAAGCTGAGATTGCGATAACCAGATACTTTCTTGCTGCACTTGCACTGCTAACTGTAGGCTACCATCTTCATTTTGAAACACTTCTACTTGATTAGCCATTTACACTATCACTTCTTTATCTACCGTTTGGTTTTTATCACCCAATTGTACATCAAACTGCTTAATAAATTGCTCTATTACGTCGGCTTGTTGCTGGCTAAATACGCCATCGAGCCCCATGTCGTGTATTTGAGTAAAAGGTGCATCGTAAAGCTGGGCTATTTCGATAGCGCCGTGGCGAATTAGGTGGTTTTTTAGCATACCAATAAAGCGCTGTTGCTTGGCATTTACATGGGTGTGTATTTGCTGCACAAAGGTTGTAAAGCTCTGCTCTATGGCGTTTTTATCCATGCCGACTATGGTACGCAATATTTTGTCTAAGCTAGCGGTTGATTCGGGAAAAAACTCTTTTAATGTATTTAAATCAACACTTGGGTTTTGCGTATGTACTAACGAGCTTAATTGCGCTAAGTCGGCTTCGGTTACTGGTTCGCCGTTGCGAATTTTTTTAAGTACGCTGTCGGTTTCAAATAACGGGGTGAGTGTTTTTTCAACCTCTTGGCGATATATTTGATAATCTATAGAGACTATTTTTGTAAGCCTATCAGCCTCTTTAATTTGGTTTGTGTCTTCTTTTATGTCGAGCACAAAATCACTTGTTGGCGGCTTCACGCTTTTATTACGTAGGTGAATAATACTGCGCAAATTAATACGACTTTGCTCAAGCGCTGCATGGGTTAAATATTGCCAATATTGCTCGGTTTGTATGTCAGCTATAGCTGGTGCTTTGCTACGCACTTCGTTTAAGTGCATTTGTAGCGATTCAACCTTGTTCATTATGCTTTGTTTAGCTAAATCGATTTGGCTGGCGTCGGTAAGTAATAGGGTTTGAATAGTGGTTAGCTCAGAATCAAATTTGTACGCTTCACTTTGCCCCATAATATTGCGCCATTGCATAAGCGGCGCAACTTTTTCGAGCAAGTCGCTTACTGTTTGCGGTGCAAATTGATTAAGACGTTTAAGGTCTTTATAGGTTTCGACCACTTGCCAATTGTCGCGTACCGATATCGACTCCATTGGCAGTAAGCAAATATCGTCGTGAATTAATTTTATTGTTTGGTCAAATACATCCATATTGGCTTTTTTAAGGGCGGTTTGTGCAAGGGTTACCCGCGCTTCAAATAGCTTTTGCAGTAACGATTTGGCTTGTTTTACGTCTTCTTCTTCTGGGTTTTCATCAAAGTATTCAAAGTTTGCCCAGTGATCGAATATTAAAAAGTGAGTTTTGTGCTTGCCAGGGCCATAAAGGTTTTCGCATAAGCGTGTACCACGGCCAATCATTTGCCAAAATTTTACTTTTGATTTTATGGGTTTTGCAAAAACCAGGTTTACACATTCAGGTACGTCTATACCGGTGTCGAGCATATCGACCGACACCGCAATACGCATACTGTTTTCGTCGCTTGATTTAAAGTCGTCTATTAGGCCTTCGGCGCGTTCGTACTTTGAGTGAATAACGCGGCAAAAATTAGCACCATGTTGTGGGTAAAGCTCACTAAATAGCTGCGCTAATAATTCAGCGTGGGCTATGTTACGGGCAAATATAATTGTTTTACCTGGCAGCTGGCCGTCTTTATCGCGCAGGCCTTTTTCCATTAAATTACGTAGTATTAGCCTGTTGGTGTCTTTATTTTTAATGGCTTCGTCTATTTGTTTGGCGTCAAAGTCGAGCTCGTTCGGATCAATCCCTTGCTCTTCTAATTGGGCTATTTGCTCATCGGTGAGGTTATCTTTTTTAATGCCTTCGCGTAAAAACTGCGTGGTGTAACTTACAATTTTGTAAGGCACTAAGTTGCCTTGTTCTATGGCGTCTTCGAGTGGGTAATTGGCTGTAGGCATTTTGTAGTCGCAGCCAAATAAATCACAGGTTGAGCGCGATACCATTTCTACCGGTGTGGCGGTTAAGCCTACTTCTAGCGCGTCAAAGTATTTAAAAATATCGCCATAAATATTGTAAATTGAACGGTGCGATTCGTCGGCTACTATTAGGTCAAAATGGCCTACGTCGTACTTATTCATTATACGTAGCATGCCTGGGTAGGTTGCTATAAATACACGGGCACTGGCTGCGGTGTTTTTAGCGCTTTTGCCTACAATGTGTACAGGCTCTTTGGTGTGTTCGCTAAAGGCGTTACCCGCTTGTTTACGCAGCTCTTTTCGGTCACATAAAAACAGTACGCGCTTTGCCCAACCGGCATCGAGCAGGCGCTTTGCAAGGGCAATAGATACGCGTGTTTTACCCGTGCCGGTGGCTTGCACAATAAGCGCCTTGCGGTGTTTATCGCTAAAGCGCTCACACACACGGGTTATGGTTTCCATTTGATACAAACGTCCTGCCACCGCAGTATCTATCGGCGTTTTATTTAAATCTTTTTTAAGTGTGCGCTGTTTTATTAAATACTGCAGGGAGTCTTTTGAGTAGTAACCGTATAAACCGCGGCTATTATAGCCTTGCGCGTCGTCGAGTATTTTTATATCCCAGCCGTTAGAATAAAAAATAACGGGGCGTTGCCCATATTGTTTTTCGAGCGCGTTGGCATAAAGCGTTGCTTGCTGGCGGCCTTTTTCGATATTTTCGCGGGTGCGTTTTGCCTCTATTACGGCAAGTGGTTTGCCGTCGTCATCCCATAATACGTAGTCAACATAGCCTACGCCTGTTGTTGTAGGTTGGTCGGTTACTTTTACTTCTTTGCCTACGTCTTCTGTTGATTCGTCGTCAAGTGCTACGTTCCAACCTGCATTGCGTAAATCTAAGTCGATAATGCGTTTACGGGTTTCGTGTTCGTTAAAGTTAAAGCTTGAATTAACAATTTGCTCATTTCGGGTTTTAACCTGAGTAAGCTTTTCTGCATCAATCGTTTGTTTTAGTTTTGCAGCTTGCTGCTGCGCTTGTTTTTGTGCAAGTTCTGCGGCTTCTAGTTCGTCAAGTGCGCGTTTTAAACGGGCTTGGTTTTCGGCTAGCTGCTGAGTGAGTTGTTTGTTCTTTTTAGCAAACTGAGCATCACTTTGATTAGTTGGCTGTGTTTGCTCGGGCGCTTTAAACTCGGGGCATTCTTGTTGCGTGCCATTGGCATAAGCCATAAACAAATAAGAGGCTACAAAGTAGCTTTCTTTTAATATCCAAATAGCTTGTTGTTGATCGACTTTGCCTTCGTGAGCCGCTTGGTTACCGCTTTTACGTATGGCGTGGAGCTTATCGGTTATTAAACGCGGCACGGCACTGGTAAAGTCGTCGGCGGTAAGTTTATCAAAAATATTAGAAGTGGGTAAAACAGGTAAACTAAGTTCTTTGTATAAGTAGCCTACTACTTTTTCAGCAAAGCAACGTAATTTCACCAATGCGCTTTGCGGATCGCTAATAGCATACTCTTCTGCAAATGCAGCTAACTGGTGTAGCTCTGGCCACTTAGATTGAATGTGTTCAAAGTTCATTGATTGCTTCATTCCTGATTACTTCCTTATCAACTAATTTACCATGCGTTATTATTTTTATGCGTTTGCAAGCTTGCGAATATTAAGCCGTTATATTTATTTTTATATTATGTGTTACTGCACTTAACCAGTAGCTTGTTTCAAAGCTTTGGTTATTGGAGTCAATCGCTATTTTTTTAGCAAGCTCGTTGGGTAACACCTTATTTATTTTATTATTTATGCGACTACGCGTTTGCTGCACAAAGGTTTTTTCCATTACCTTTAAATTACTGTGTAAACCATCTCTAAAATCTTCGGGCTCTATGCCAAACGTATCACGGAATATACGTAAATCACTGCTATTTTGCTGTAAAAGCATGAGGTATTCTTTGCTGTAACGCAAAGACTTTTCAAAATCACGACTTACCACTAACTGTTTATTCTCACTTTGGCTGTATTGATTTAACCATAAATAAAAGGCGGTTTCTTTTGCGGTAAGTTTAATTTCGATACCTGCAAAGGTGAGTGTTTTTGCTTTTGCGTTTACCTCTAGGATTAAATCTTTTTTATGGGCTGAGTTTAAGCTTGCGACTGTTTGGCTAAATGATGCACTTTGCATATTGGCAATGAGGGTTTCGTCGATAGATTGGCGCATTCGTACAAATGGGATCTCGGCAAGGGTTACCTTTGCATTAATACAATCAACCTGTTTACCATTTTTACCTTTAATAACTTGGCTATATGGTGTTGGATAGTAAAAGTCTTTTACAAATTCAAATTCATCATTAACGAATACATGACTGAGTGAGTCTTGCTCGCGCCCCAATAAAGACATGGCATAGCCTAAATAAAACGCCATTGTTTTACGTCCGCCCGCTATAGATGCATGAATACTAATATCGTTTTTATTGGTAAGTTCAAACACTTTACGCGTAATAAAGTCGGCCATGTAGGTTTGTTCTATTTCAGATTTTGCATCATCAATAGGTTGGCCTTTGTTGTCTTCTATTAGCCAAATATTTTCATCTTTAAGGTTTATCGCAGGCAGATCATAGTCTGCTATTAATTTAGCTAGGTGATCTTGCGTAAATAGCCCATCAGTAAGCATAGCCTTGGTGCTTTTTGTAGTAATAACAAAAATCTCTTCGGGTATAGGCTTACCCTGCTGATGAAGAGCGTAAAGCGTCTCAGTTAATACTTGAGGGCTTGCACCAGTAACTATTAGTAGTACATACTTCATCAACGATCCTTTTGTATGAGGGATCTGCATAATACATAAATTACATAGTTAATGAAACTTGTTTGAGCTCAGTGGATTAAGTGAAATAAAGTGAAGTGATTAAAACGCCCGAATACTTGCAAAAAAAAGTTTAATTTAGGGCACAAAAAAAGGACGCTAAAAAGCGTCCTAATATTGAATAATGGTGGAGGAAGAGGGATTCGAACCCTCGTTAGGGATTAACCTAAACACACTTTCCAGGCGTGCGCCTTCAGCCACTCAGCCATTCCTCCACGGTGTTGCATTGCAACAGCGCGTTATAGTATGAAATAGGTTACATAGGTGCAAGGCATTTTTAAATTTGTGCTGCTAAGTGCCTAATAATCAATCAGCAATTTACTTTAGGCATAAAAAAACGGCTAACCCAGTAGGATTAGCCGTTTTTATACGAAGTGATGTTTACTTTGCCATGTTGGCTGTAAAGTCTAACATGCGATTAAGTGACTTGAGCGCGCCTTCGCGTAAGTCCATATCTACAAATACTTCTTTACCGCTGGCATCAATCAGTGCTTCCTCAATCGCTTGTAAGCCGTTCATTGCCATCCAAGGGCAGTGAGCGCAAGTTTTACACGTAGCGCCGCTACCAGCCGTTGGCGCTTCAAAAAACTCTTTCTCTGGGCATAGTTGCTGCATTTTATAAAAAATACCGCGATCGGTGGCTACAATAAACTTTTTATTAGGCATAGTTTGCGCAGCTTTAATTAGCTGGCTTGTTGAACCCACCGCATCTGCCAGTGCTACTATTTCGGCAGGTGACTCTGGGTGAACCAATACACCTGCGTCTGGGTGTAGGGCTTTCATATCTTTAAGCGCTTTGGTTTTAAATTCATCGTGTACGATACATGCGCCGTTCCACATGATCATATCGGCGCCGGTATTTTTTTGAATGTAGCTACCTAAATGCTTATCTGGGCCCCAAATAATTTTTTCGCCTTGTTCATCTAAGTGCTCTACTATTTCAAGTGCACACGATGAGGTAACTATCCAATCAGCACGCGCTTTAACCGCGGTAGAGGTGTTAGCGTATACCACCACTTTACGATCTGGGTGTTGATCACAAAATGCTGAAAACTCATCCACAGGGCAACCAATATCTAATGAACAGGTCGCTTCAAGTGTTGGCATAACCACAGTTTTATTGGGGGTTAAAATTTTAGCGGTTTCACCCATAAAACGTACGCCTGCGACGATGATCATGTCGGCATCGTGGCGAGCGCCAAAGCGTGCCATTTCTAGTGAATCGGCTACACAGCCCCCTGTTTCTTCGGCAAGTGCCTGAATTTCAGGATCTGTGTAGTAATGAGCAACAAGTACTGCGTTTTTTTCTTGCAGTAGTTGCTTAATACGTGCTTTATATTCGCCTTGCTCGTCTTTAGTTAACGGCGCTGGCTTAGGAGGAAAGATATAACCTTCAGGCATAATAGTTTGAGCTAGACTCATGTTCTCGACCACTTCATCTACAGTGCATTAATTACGGCAAATTATACGAGAATACGCAGGTAAATAACAGCTATCTGGGCATGCTGTTTATAAATAAAAATAACAAACTAATTTAAATATAATAAGGGGAATGTTGAGATTTTTTAGAAGTGGTGGGTCATGATGGACTTGAACCATCGACCAATGGATTAAAAGTCCACTGCTCTACCAACTGAGCTAATGACCCGCTCTAAATTCTGTGTAGAATTAACATGCTGCGTAAATCCGCCGATTAAACCAATCTTTACATAAATAAAGAATGGTGGGTCATGATGGACTTGAACCATCGACCAATGGATTAAAAGTCACATCGGAA
>NZ_PNCN01000108.1:0-43699 GCF_005886135.1 Pseudoalteromonas sp. S4741
ATATAGCGTCCTTTTTTGTTTACTTAGATTTTATTAACGAACTTTTGCGTCAATATCAACTAAGTCAGTTAAATGACACGTTTCACCACTGTGAGTTTTAATGCCGTGCTCACCAAAGTAATCACGCTGGGCTTGAACTAAGTGCCCATTACTTGGTGTTGTTAGCGTAGCTAAGTAGGTTTGTGTTGCACTAAGCACAGGAAACGCCAGACCCGTCATAACGGCTTGGCCAGTCACTTTACGCATCGCTAATGACTCTTTTTCAAGCGTGTCAATAAACTCAACGCCTTGCGCTACACTATCAAGGTAATCAGCACGGATAATACACCCTGCACGCCATGTTTGTAGCGTTTTCGCTAAATCAACTTTCCATTGATGAGTTCGTGAAGCGCCTTTAATTAATGCAAGTCCTTGACGGTATGCCAACAGGCTCGCAAGGGTAAATGCATCTTTAAGCTCGTCTAAATCAATATCTACTTGCGTGGTATTTTGTGCGCTGTACGTCATTTCTTGTGCGGCAGTGGTATTACACGCATTGGTTAAATGACGAGCTTGTACAGCAGCCACTAGCGACGGTACCGCAATACCTAATTCAAGGGCGTTTTGTGCTGTCCATAAACCGGTGCCTTTTGCGCCTACTTTATTGTCAATTAAATCTACAAGCGGAATATTATTCGAATTTTCAAGTGATAAAATATGGCTTGAAATTGACAGTAAATAGCTATTTAGCTGCCCTTGAGACCATTCGTTAAATATCTCTGCAATTTCTTTAGGTGAGCGATTAGTGCCGTGACGAAGTAGCTGATACACTTCAGCAATCAGTTGCATGAGTGCGTATTCAATTCCATTGTGAACCATTTTTACAAAATGGCCGCTGGCTGACTGGCCCACACGCGCAAAACACGACTCGCCTTTATAGCTTGCAGCAACCTTTGTAAACCATGGCTCGACACGCTCCCAGCCACCTTCAGAACCACTGGCCATCATAGCTGGACCGTGACGTGCACCCTCGGCACCGCCTGAAATACCCATAGTGGCAAATTCAAACTTATCTTGGTATTTGAGCTTACGGTTAATACCGTCTTTGTAATTACTGTTGCCACAATCAACAATAATGTCACTACACTGAACACCCGCTTCAATAAGCTCGTTGCAAACCGCATCAACTAACTCACCAGCAGGCACAAGTAATAAAATAGAACGCGGTGCTTCTAAACGCCTAACCATATCCCCTAGATCAGAGACAATGTGAAGTTTATCAGCCATGCCTTGTGATTTAGCACAACTTAGTAATTCTTCACCCGCATTTGGGTTTTTGTCATAAGCGACAAGCGTTATCCCTTTTTCAATCAAGTTCAGGGCAAGATTTTTCCCCATAACGCCTAACCCTACTAATGCAACTTGCATTTAGTGCCCTCCTCGGTAACAACTATTTGGTTAGTAAATTAAAATAATACCGCGTGCATTATACTCAGACCGCAGCCATGAGCAAAGCTACATGCATTTATTACAGTTAAAATAAACGCCGCAATTATATCAAAAAACCGCTCTCTCAGGGCAAGAAATAGCAGTGCTATTTAAATTTTTAGATCATTGACGCCCTGTGACACCGGTGTCATAATGATGACATATTCATTTTGTATATAATAGTCGCAATGTTATAAAAATTGCATAAAACTAAAGATTGCTCTTTATTAGTAATCGCTAAAAATAAAATAACCGTCAACTTGCTTAAAAAAAGCACACAGGAGAATTTAATGTTAAGACGTACAAAAATAGTCGCGACACTTGGACCTGCAACAGATAGAGATAATAACTTAGAAAAAATTATTCGTGCAGGCGCAAATGTCGTTCGATTAAATTTCTCACACGGTGTTGCACAAGATCACAAAAACCGTGCACAAGCTGTTCGAGATATTGCAACTAAACTTGGTAAGCACATCGCGATTCTCGCTGACTTACAAGGCCCAAAAATTCGCGTTTCAACCTTCAAAGAAGGCAAAGTGACCTTATCTGTTGGTGCAAAATTTATTCTTGATGCCAAAATGGAAAAAGGCCAAGGCGATATTAACGCCGTCGGTATTGACTACAAAGAGCTACCACAAGATGTTGCCCCTGGTGATTTATTGCTATTAAACGATGGCTTAATTCAACTTACTGTAGAAAGTGTTGAAGGTCACTTAGTTCACACCATTGTGACTGTTGGCGGCGTCCTTTCTAATAATAAAGGGATTAACCGTTTAGGTGGTGGCTTAACGGCACCTGCATTTACGGAAAAGGATAAGGAAGATTTAATCACTGCTGCTGAAATTGGTGTTGATTACATTGCGGTTTCTTTTCCTCGCAGTGGCGATGATATGCGTTATGTACGTTCATTAGCGGAGGCTGCAGGCTCTAATGCACAGCTTTTAGCTAAAATTGAGCGTGCTGAAGCAGTAGAAACACAAGAAGCAGTTGATGACATTATTTTAGCGTCTGACGCTGTTATGGTTGCCCGTGGCGACTTAGGTGTTGAAATTGGTGATGCTGCACTGATGGGTAAACAAAAACTTATTATTCGTCGTGCTCGTTCATTAAATCGTACCGTAGTAACCGCTACGCAAATGATGGAATCGATGATCGATAACCCTATGCCAACACGCGCAGAAGTTATGGATGTTGCCAATGCAGTACTTGATGGCACAGATGCAGTGATGCTTTCTGCTGAAACAGCCGCGGGTGATTACCCGGAAGAAACCGTTGCGACTATGGCGCGTGTTTGTTTAGGTGCTGAATCGCAAAAAGAAACACACGTTTCTAAACATCGTTTAGACAGCCGTTTTTCTTCTAATGCCGAATCAATTGCCTTATCAGCTATGTATGCAGCTAACCACTTAGACTCTGTTAAAGCGATTATCACGCTTACTGAGTCAGGTAGCACGGCAAAATTGATGTCGCGTATTAGCTCTGGACTGCCTATTTATTCACTTTCACGTCATGCTAGTACATTAGGTCAAACAGCACTATATCGTGGTGTTTACCCTGTATTTTTTGACTCTACAAAATGCGAAAAAGATAGCATGGTTAAAGATGCATTAAGCACACTCGTAGCCGCAGGCTCTTTACAAGCAGGCGATACCGTGATCATTACCCACGGTGATGCGATGGAAACGATTGGTGCAACCAACACGATGAAAATAGTCACGGTTTCGTAATCGTAACACGCATAAAAAACGCGAGCTAAAAGCTCGCGTTTTTTATGCTATTTATTAAAGTTAGCTAGCTAATGCTGCTTTTACTTTATCACGGTAACTTCTACTTACTTTAAGCTCTTGCCCGTTATCTAACACTAATAAATATTCACCACTAACCTGAGTTACCAGCTTGCTAATTTGTTTGGTGTTAACAATCGCGCTGCGATGAACACGTACAAATAGGCTTGGATCCAATTCTTGTTCAAGCTCTTTCATAGTTTTACGTAATATATGCGTTTGCCCATCTTGGCAATGCAGACACATGTAATCACCTGCCGCATCTACCCATTGTATAGTAGCAACAGGTACTCTGACAATTTCCCCCTGCTCTTTTACAGCCAATGATTCAGGATAGCGACGATCAGTTAAAGTATCGCCAGTGGCTAATTTCTTTAGAATTTCTTCGCAGTTATTACCTGTTATCCCTGCTACGAAACTCGCTAGTTTTTTCTTATGGGCGTTATCCTGCTGAGTTTTTAAATAGGTATGCACTTTTTCTACCGCCTGTTTTAATCTGTTATCATCAACGGGTTTTAAAATGTAATCTAAAGCATGAATTTCAAATGCTTTAACAGCAAAGTGATCAAACGCCGTAACAAACACAATGGCAGGTAAATCTTTACTGCTTTCACTTAAAGCACGTGCGACTTCAAAACCGTTCATACCAGGCATTTGAATATCAAGAAAGACAAGATCAATTTTTTCGTTTTTACAACTTTCAATCGCATCAAAACCTGAGCTACACAGTTTGATCACTTCAATATCAGAAAACTCTTCAAGCCTGACGGCTAAACCTTTACGTGCTAATGGTTCATCATCAACAATAAGCGTTTTTATTCTTGTCATTTCTTCACAGCCTTCTCAAACGGGACACGCAGATTAACTTTTAATCCACTTGGCGTATTATGTGATAATACAAACGAGTAATTATTTTCGTAGAGCGTTTTTAATCTGTCTCGGGTGTTTGCCACCCCTACGCCTTGTGCATTAACTAACTGACCATTTTCAATATCAGTGCCAGGCCCATTATCGCCCACTTCAAGTAATAATTCATTAGCAAAAACTTGCGCTTTTATATCAATAACACCACCTTCTGACATATGGGCAATGGCGTACTTAATGGCATTTTCGATGATCGGTTGTAATATTAAGCTTGGCACTAATGCTTGTTTGGCCTGCTCACTCACGTCCACATTAACTTGTAAGCGCTCATCAAAACGTACACGTTCAATTTCTAAATAGAGCATTAATGCATGTAACTCTTGCTCCAGCGGCACTTTTTTAATTGGATCAGTATTAAGCGTATAGCGTAAAAAGTCACTCAATTTAGATACCATCAAGTTAGCATCTTTATTTTCTTTTACCAAAACTAAGGTTGATATTGCATTGAGCGTATTAAACAAAAAATGAGGATTTAGCTGGTATCTAAGCATTTTTAACTGCGCTTCGTGCGCCATTGTGGTCGCTTTTAAGGCTTTTTGACGTTCACTTTGTAATAACTGGTAATACTTAACACCAAAGTACAAACCACTCCAACACAAAATAATATAAACAGAATCAAGTCCTTGTTGTAAATAATAAAACCATTCTTCAGGACGGTATCCGTGGCGATAAATTTCCCACAGGTTAAACTTTTGCACCACGGCCCATAATGTACCGGTTATATAAGAGGCGCCAAATACAACAATAATTAATACCCAAGGTGAGGCATTCCAAATTTTGCGATAAATATAACGCAGAGGCACAGTCATTAAACAGCCCGCATAGGCGTTTAGTAAAATAACGAATACGTAAATATCACGCATTTCGAATACTTTAGAACCAATGTAGTTAACTAACGCATAACCTATCCAGCCTGCAATTTGCAAAAGCCAGAAAAAACGTTGCCTGTTATCAATTAAAGACTGCCAATTCAAAATTAATTATTACCTTGTAAATTTGTCACTATTATATCGATTTATCGTCAGGTATAGCACTACCAACTGTCTTACTTTTTAATAGCCCTATCGCAAACAATAAATTAAATAAATACAGGATGGATGTTCAGTTCTGGTTTAGTTGTTACATTAGTTGTTACATTAGACAAACTAAAACTCGTGTTGCAATTACCCCTGGCGGATGGTTTAAAACGCATAAAAAAAGCGAAAGGCATCCACCTTTCGCTTATCAATGTTTACTTTTATTTTTTAAGCAAGCTTATCTGAAGCAACTTTATAAGTCGGATCTTCAATTACGTTCACTTCAACTAAGTCACGTGCTTTATGAAGTAGTTCTGTACAGTCTTTACTTAAGTGACGCAAGTGCAGCTTTTTACCCGCTTTATTGTATTTGTCAGCTAAACTGTCGATGGCCTCAATCGCACTATGATCCGCAACGCGGCTGTATTTAAACTCAACAATCACATCTTTAGGGTCGTTCTTAACATCAAATAAATCAGCAAAGTTTTTAACCGAACCAAAAAATAAAGGCCCATGTAGCTCGTACACTTTTGAACCTTCTTTATCAATATAGTTAGTTGTGTAAATATGTTTTGCATGCTGCCATGCAAACACTAACGCAGAGACAATAACACCTACACACACCGCAATCGCAAGGTCGGTAATAACCGTTACACCCGAAACTAATACAATTACAAAAGCATCAGATAAAGGCACACGTTTCATCATTTTGAAACTCGCCCATTCAAATGTACCCAGTACCACCATAAACATAACCCCAACTAATGCGGCCAGTGGAATCATTTCGATTAAGCTTGAAGCGAAGATAATAAATGCCAGTAACATCAATGCGGCACTAATACCTGATAAACGCGAACGTCCACCTGAATTAATATTGATCATGGATTGGCCAATCATGGCACAGCCACCCATTGCACCAAAAAAGCCACATGTGACGTTGGCCGCACCTTGGCCAATACATTCTTTATTAGAATGGCCACGGGTTTCTGTAATTTCGTCAATCAAGCTTAGCGTTAACAGCGATTCAATTAAGCCAATTGCTGCTAAAATAAGCGCATATGGAAAGATAATTTGTAGTGTTTCTAAATTAAAAGGCACCATAGGAATATGAAACTTTGGTAAGCCACCGGCAATGGTTGCAGCTTCATTTCCTGTCATGCCTTTTAAGAAATCAAGTACCGTACGTGCTTCTAAATCAAGACCAATCACTAAACCCGTTACAGTAACAATAGCAACCAGTGATGAAGGCACCGCGGTAGTTAATTTTGGTAAAAAATGAATAATTGCCATCGTTAGCGCCACTAAACCTAACATGATGTAAAGCGCACTGCCCGTCATCCACATTTGGCCGCCAGCACCATCAGGCACTTTAAACTGTCCAAGCTGGGCTAAAAATATAACAATCGCTAAACCGTTAACGAAACCGAGCATAACAGGATGTGGAACCATACGAATAAATTTACCGAGCTTAAATACCCCAGCCAATATTTGTAGTAGCCCCATCAGCAACACAGTGGCAAATAGGTATTCCACTCCGTGATCAAGTACTAAACTTACCATCACAACCGCTAATGCACCGGTTGCACCCGAAATCATACCCGGACGACCACCAAAAATAGCCGTAATTAAGCCCACAATAAATGCAGCGTATAAACCAATAAGAGGTTCTACATTTGCAACAAAGGCAAATGCAACAGCTTCTGGGATCAAGGCAAGTGCCACTGTCAATCCAGAGAGAATATCGTTTTTAGCAGAGCTTGGCGCTCTGCTGAGTAAGTTAAACATTGAGTTCCTCAGTTTTATTTCGCTAACAAAAAAAGCGCTAGATTTTATCGAATTAGCGCTCATTTCACAATTATAGTTAATTCAGCCTGTGTGTTTTTAGCTGCTTAGTAAAGTTTAAAGTGGCAGTGCTGTGCTTCGTTTAACACACGTCATGGTCACATTAGAATGAACCTCTTGTACATATTCTAAGCTAAGCAAGTTATCGCGTACAAAGTGCTCATAACCTTCTATGCCTTGAGAAATAATACGCAACATAAAGTCCATAGTGCCAGCCATGGTGTAACATTCAGTCACTTCATCATAGCTAAGTATTAATTTTTCAAACTCAGCTAAATTCTTTTTACCATGGTTTGATAAACGTACATGGGCGTAAACCAACATATCAAAGCCCAGCTTTTTTTCATCAAGCAATGCGACTTTACTTTTGATATAGCCATCTTGTTCTAATTTAGCAATACGACGCCAACAAGGAGACTGAGAAAGTCCGACTTTGTCTGCAATCTCAGCAGTTGATAAACTTGCATCTTGTTGTAAAAGTGCCAATATTTGGCGATCTACGTGATTTAGAGACATTTTATTTCTTATTTATCTAATAAATTGGTTAAATTATACAGCCTTTTTAAAAAGCAGTCTGCTTATTTTTAACAAATATGCACATCAACCAAACTGGCCACTTACAAATGGGTTAGTAGCCTGTTCATGAGCAACATGGGTGTTGTTACCATGACCACTTAAAATTGCAGTGTTCGGTGGTAATGTCATGATATGTTGCACTATAGAGTCGATTAGCTGCTTGCTGTCGCCTCTAGGAAAGTCGGTACGCCCTATTGAACCTTTGAAAATAACATCCCCGACGATAACCGTATTGTGTGCTTGTTGATAAAACACAACATGCCCTGGTGTATGCCCTGGGCAATGAAGTACTTTAAATTCAAGCAGCCCAACCTTGATACTATCACCATGAGCTAACCATTCATCAGGATAGAAGGAATTGATCGGTTTAAAGCCAAACATAGTGGCTTGCATCGGTAAATTGTCGAACCAAAAACGTTCATCCTCATGAGGTCCAATCATTTTTACCTTGTGTTGCTCGCGTAAATTATGCGCAGCGCCCACATGATCTAAATGCCCATGGGTTAACCAAATCGCTGCCAATGATAAATTATGCTGCTTAAGTGCTGCATTAATTTTGTCAGCATCACCGCCAGGGTCAACCACGACAGCTTGCTGGGTTTGTTCACATACTATAATGCGGCAATTTTGCATAAACGGGGTTACGGGAATAGTGATTATTTTCATCTTATATTTCTTTATCTTTTTGCGCTGGAATAACTATATTCTCTTCGTATGACATTAAAATTGGGTATTTTAAATAAGCTTGATCATAAAATGGGCTATGCTCATATAACCAATTTAAACGTGCATCAGCGTTCTTAGCAAAGTCTTTATCCTGGTTTACTTTTTTATCAAATTCTTGGGCTAATTTTGGGTCATCAGCAAGCATTTTTTCAGCAAACGGTATCAAAGCATAATTTTCCATATATTCAGTGCGCTGAAAAATACTATTAAACTCCCCCCAAGCAAAAAATGAATCTGGTGCCTCAGGATGTAGCAAGTGGACAGCTAACTCTCCTACCTTTTGCTGTGTACTCACTTCAAACCAACCATCTAAATCCACATTTGTAGCTGGTACATAATCAAAACTAGCCGACACTCTAAAACGCCCTTCAAATGGCGCTTTATCAAAACTATATTGCGCTACTTTTGCCATTTTTAATGGCTGAGTGTTGGCACCACTGAGCTTATTAACTGACACCCCATGCAGGACTAATTTCTCAATAATATCGGTGTAAACAGGTGGAATAAAAAATGATTTTGGTACTTCAACCCTGTGCTGCACCTCTTTTTGCCAAAAAATAGGCAGCTTGTCATAATCTTGTTTTTTACCCAAATAGCTTACTTCTTGTTGATTTGACAATGGGCTCAGGCTTTTAGAATAAGCAATACCTTTAAACGCGATATGATCAGGCTGCTCAGAGTAACCACGCTTAACAATTAATTGCTTAGGAACAAATTCTTGTTCTTTTTTTACTGCATTAGCGAGTTTATCTTTATGCGCTGATAATGCTTCAATAGCACCATCTATAAACACATAAGTCCCTAACACGCGTTGTTTGTATGGCTTTAAAGAATGGTTTTCAACTAAAATGGTAGGCAATGACTTTAAATCACCCCACCCGTTTGAAAACCGCGGTGTGGCAACCCAACCGGCCAGCCCCGATTTAAATTCTTGCTTATCCATAACGAACACTAAAGGGCCCGGAATATGGCCTTGCTCAGCGAGAGTTTGATCAATCACTGGTTTAAAATAACGGTTAAGCGCATCTGAAATGGCAGGCGACTCGCTAGCAAATACTGGGTTATAGCCGTAGGTGACATCGTATTGGTAATCAGCCCCATCAGTCACATGTACGTCTATATATAAATTCGGATTATAATCGTTAATGACTGCAAGTACGCTTTTAACCTCGGGGGTATCTAATTTAGTGAAATCACGATTTAAATTAAGATTATTTGCGTTTGTTCTAAAACCCATTTTGACAGGGCCACGCTGATTAATACGATTAAACGCACTACTACGCTCGTGACCATCAACGTTTAATATTGGAATAAATAAAATGTTTACCTTTTTTAATATATCGCGTCGTTTACCCGTAGCAATATCTCTAAGCAACATAAACATTGCATCTTTACCATCAATCTCACCAGCGTGAATACCAGCCTGAATAAGCACGGTTGGTTTGGTGCTATTGGCCATTTGCCCCGCATTAAAAAAACCTTGTTCGCTGGCAATCAACATTTTTATTGCTCGTTTACTATTACTATAGCCAATCGTTTTTGATTTAAATTGAGTGGGATTCGCCGCTACCAACCTACCAACAAATGCCATGGTATCAGCATAATTAGGAGACGAGACACCCGCAGAAATTTCAAAGTCTGTGGTTAAAGGTCCCTGTTGTTGTAATAGTGAGGTACTACTACCTTCCCATGGTAATAATGGCGGTAAATGATCGCTATTTGCCATACTTGCAGATAAAACCAATAAACTTATAAACATATACTTCTCTAGCAAACGCATTAATTAAAGAAATTATAGCAATTAAAGCTTTTTAGATGCCAAAACTGCGGTGGTTCAACAAAAAAATGCAGCCAACTGCAGTTCCCTTTGATTATTTGCTCAAGTACTGATAAAAACATAATTAATATCAACCTTAAGAGCAACAATGAACATGCCTAAAATTCTGGTTTAGCTAATTTAAGTTAAATGGATACACGGCACTAAAAGGTATGACATAGCTAAAACAGTAAATTACAGGCACAAAAAAAGGAGCCATGGGCTCCTTTTCATTACTTATACAAAAACTTAAGCTGCCGCTAGGCCTTCTTTTGCTTTTGCTACAAGCGCTGCGAATGCAACTTGGTCGTAAACAGCGATATCTGCAAGGATCTTACGATCGATTTCTACAGATGTCTTTTTAAGACCATTGATAAAACGGCTGTAAGACAGACCATTTTGACGTGAAGCAGCATTGATACGTGCAATCCATAGTTGACGGAAAGTACGTTTCTTAGCACGGCGGTCACGGTAAGCGTATTGACCCGCTTTAGTAACAGCCTGGAAAGCTACGCGGTAAACACGTGAACGTGCTCCGTAGTAACCTTTCGCTTGTTTTAAAACTTTTTTGTGACGTGCACGTGCGACAACGCCGCGTTTAACTCTTGCCATTTCTAAAAACCCCTATTAAGCGAATGGTAACATACGTGAAACTAGACCATGGTCATTTTTATGAACCATCATCTTAGGACGTAGGTGTAACTTACGCTTAGAAGTTTTCTTAGTCAGAATGTGACGAAGATGCGCTTGTTTACGCTTGAAACCGCCAGAAGCAGTCTTTTTGAAACGCTTAGCTGCGCCTCTGTGACTTTTTAGCTTGTAAGCCATTGCAATAACTCCAATTGTATTGCTTAAAATTTAGTAAGAAGGCGTGAGATATATTGCTATAGCTCCACTTTAAAGGCCTAACTTACTGCTATGTTCCGGTGAAAACCCGATATAAATACCGCAATTTTACTTTAAAACCGGTTAACTCAGGTGGACATTTTCACACCACTTGCAAACCTGAGCTAAATTCGGTGCGTATTATCGCCTAATTATTACTTTTTAGCAACCGGTGCCATCATCATAACCATTTGACGACCTTCAACACGATTTGGGAAAGACTCAACAACTGCTAACTCTTCTAAATCGGTTTTAATACGGTTTAATAATTCGATACCAATTTCTTGGTGAGCCATTTCACGACCACGGAAGCGGATAGTTATCTTAGCTTTATCGCCAGCTTCTAAGAACTTACGTAAGTTGCGCAGCTTAACCTGATAATCGCCTTCATCCGTTCCCGGACGGAATTTGATTTCTTTAATCTGGATTTGCTTTTGCTTTTTCTTCTGCTCTTTTAGTTCTTTGCTTTTTTCAAAGATGAACTTACCGTAGTCCATAACCTTACAAACAGGCGGCTCAGCGTTTGGACTGATCTCTACAAGATCAACACCCGCTGCATCAGCCATAGCTTGCGCGTCTTTTAATGACTGAATTCCAGCTTGTTCGCCGTCGATGTCGATTAAACGAACTTCTAGCGCTGTAATTTCTTCGTTAATACGATTTTTTTGAGCTGTTTGTTGCCCTTTCTTGCCGCCTCTAATGGTACGTTCCTCCAAGAATATCAATAATATAAGCGTGTAGTTGGCCGTTTGTGATTGCCCTACACGCTCGATTTTTACTGTCGATTTTTGATTTCTTCACTGATTTTAGCGATAAAATCATCGACATTAAATTTGCCTAGGTCTTCACCTGTGCGAGTTCGTACTGCTACTTGCTGTTGTTCAACTTCTTTATCGCCAACAACCAGTAAGTAAGGAATACGCTTAAGTGTATGTTCTCGGATTTTAAAGCCAATCTTCTCATTTCTCAAGTCAGCAGCGGCTCTAATTCCAAGTTTATTTAATTTTTGTACAATTTCCTGCACATAAGGTGCTTGTTTATCGGTGATATTCATAATCACCACTTGCTTAGGCGCAAGCCACGTTGGGAATAAACCAGCGTACTCTTCTGTTAAAATACCGATAAAACGCTCAATAGACCCTAAAATAGCGCGGTGTATCATAACAGGTGTGCGACGTTCGTTATTTTCAGCTACATAAGTAGCGCCCAAACGACCCGGTAATGCAAAATCTAGTTGCACTGTACCACACTGCCACGCTCTGTCTAAGCAATCGTACAAAGTAAATTCAATTTTAGGGCCATAAAACGCCCCTTCACCTGGTAAATAATCAAATTCAATGTCATTTGCTTTAAGTGCGTCAGCAAGTGCAAGCTCTGCTTTGTCCCACATTTCATCTTCGCCAATACGTTGCTCTGGGCGAGTTGAAAGTTTAACAACAATTTTTTCGAAACCAAATGTTTCATAGGTATCGTAAACCATTTTAATACAGGCCGATACTTCATCCATGATTTGCTCTTCTGTACAAAATACATGAGCATCATCTTGGGTAAAGCCGCGTACACGCATTAAGCCATGAAGCGCGCCTGATGGTTCATTACGGTGACAACAACCAAACTCTGCCATACGTAGTGGTAAGTCACGGTACGATTTTAAACCTTGGTTGAAAATTTGTACGTGGCCTGGGCAATTCATTGGTTTAATTGCGTATTCACGCTTTTCAGATTCAGTGGTAAACATTGCCTCTGAATATTTTTCCCAATGCCCTGATTTTTCCCACAAAGAGCGATCCATCATCATTGGACCTTTCACTTCTTCGTATTGGTACTCACGTAATTTTTCACGCACAAAGTCTTCTAGCTCGCGGTAAATGCTCCAACCATCGTTGTGCCAAAATACCATACCTGGCGCTTCTTCTTGCCAGTGCCATAAATCGAGTGCTTTACCGATACGACGGTGATCGCGCTTCTCAGCCTCTTCTAAACGCTTTAAATACGCTTTAAGTTGCTTTTTATCGCCCCATGCTGTGCCGTAAATACGCTGTAGCATTTTGTTTTCACTATCACCGCGCCAGTATGCGCCGGCCACTTTCATAATTTTGAAGTTTTGACAAAATTTCATGTTTGGCACATGAGGACCACGACACATATCGATGTATTCTTCGTGATGATATAAACCTGGACGGTCATCTTGTGCGATATTTTCGTCTAGTATTTCAATTTTGTATGTTTCGCCACGCGCTGCAAAAGTGTCGCGCGCTTCTTGCCAGCTAACGGTTTTTTTCACTACGTCGTAGTTTGTTTTTGCAAGCTGTAGCATACGTTTTTCAATGGCATCAAGATCATCTTGAGATAACGAATGTTCCATATCAATATCGTAGTAAAAACCGTTATCAATTGTTGGACCAATCGCCATTTTTGCATCAGGGAAAAGTTGTTTAACAGCATGACCAATTAAGTGCGCACACGAGTGGCGAATAATCTCTAGGCCATCGTCGTCTTTTACGGTAATGATCTCAAGACGAGAATCGTCACTAATTAAATCACACGCATCTACGCGTTCGCCATTAACACGACCCGCAATGGTGGCTTTAGCAAGACCAGGGCCTATATCGTTTGCTACATCAAGAGTGCTTACAGGGTTTTCAAAACTACGCTGACTACCGTCAGGAAGAGTAATAACTGGCATTATAAATCCTTACATACAGTGGTGACACCTACAATGTATCACGTGTATTTTTAATTAATTAAATGAGAATGACTCGACAACGCTTTTACGAATAAGCATTGACTATTTTTCGCCGTAAATGGCTAATGTAGATGCTGAGTCTGCTCAACTACAAGAAAGTTATTGTCGCGTGCTGCAGCATTAATTACAAGTTTTAAGCTATTAAAAACCACCCAATTTTACCATAAAAGTGCAATTAATAACGTTTAATAAGAGTCTGTTGAGTTTTCAGTATTAGGATTTGTTTAATCTAGGGGCGATTTAGTTAAAGCCCGGGAGCTATCACCTGGTGCTAAGTAAAAATTGAGCAACGCTCACACCTGTTTAAAGTAAACAAACCATAGCGCTGTCTTAGCTAAAAAAAGGAGGGCTGCACATTTAGCCGCAAAGATAAACAGACCTTGTTACATCAAAATGACGAATGGACGTTAAGCGCAAACAAAAACACCACTGTAAGTGCTTAAACTCGCATTTTAATGCGTGTTGCGTATAATAACGGGTAATTAAGTTATAGTAGAGATTAGCAATGAGAACATGTGGTGTAGAAATTACCGGTAGTGATGTACTACTTTGTATTTTAAGTAAAGATAATGACGTTTTTGATATTCGTGACGTGCGCCAAACACGCTTTACCTTAGGTAACGGTAACGACACTGAAATAATGCGTAAATTTCAATTTGATTTTGCAAAGCTGATGCAAGATTACCAAATTGATTCTGTTGCCATTCGCGAACGCCAGCCTAAAGGTAAATTTGCAGGTAGCGCTAAAGGGTTCAAAATGGAAACGGCTATTCAATTAATCGACAACCTCGATGTTCGCGTGTTTTCAACCACCGAAATAAAAGAGCAAGTAAAACGCAACCCAATCCCTATCGCGTTCGAAGACACTGGTCTTAAAAAATATCAAGAAAATGCATTCGTTAATGCTTACGTTTATATCATGAAAAAAACCTACCGCAGCGACGAAATGTAATACCAATTGCATCCATGTAAAAACGCGTAATAGCTCAATATTACGCGTTTTTTTATGTCTAAATTTTCAAATAAAAGTGTAAGACATTAGTCTAACCCTCTTCCCTTTGTCGACAATTCATGTTTATTTAATCAACAAGCCTTGGATAGATAAAAACATGGAGAATGTCATGAAAGCGACACAAACAGTGCATAAAGAAGTAGAACAAATAAACACTATACCGCTATCAAATAGTTATTTTAAGGGGATTCAAAGCACACCGCTAATAGAGCAAACTATTGGAGAATACCTTGATTCAATTGTCGACAATAACCCAGAGGCATTGGCAGTTGTTGTTGCTCACCAAAATATTCGCTTAAACTATAAGGAGTTTCAGCAGCAGATTAATCAACTTGCTATGGGGTTGTTGGCATTAGGGGTTAAATCAGGTGACAGGGTCGGTATTTGGTCACCGAACAATATACAATGGTGCTTAACTCAATTTGCCACGGCCAAAATCGGCGCAATCATGGTGTGTATTAACCCAGCTTACCGCCCAAATGAACTGCAATATGCGCTTAATAGTGTTGAATGCTCTACACTTATTACTGCCACAGCGTTTAAGGGCAGTCACTACGTTAATATGCTACAAAGTTTAGCCCCAGAGCTAAATAGTTGCCAAAAAGGGGAATTAAAAGCCGCTCAGCTTCCTTCATTAAAAAATGTAATTTGTATAGGTGATGAGCCAGTAAATGGTATGTTTTCGTTTAATGAAGTACTCGCCATGCCCTCAGATGCCCACCAGTTAGAACTTCAAGCGGTGGCTAAAACCCTAAACTGTAATCAAGACATTAATATTCAGTTTACCTCTGGCACCACAGGAAACCCTAAAGGGGCTACGCTAACGCATAAAAACATTCTTAATAATGCACTGCTTGTTGCCCAAGCAATGCATTTTACTGAACATGATAAGCTGTGTATCCCTGTACCGCTTTATCATTGCTTTGGCATGGTTTTAGGCAGCTTATTGTGCGTAAGTAAAGGCGCTGCAGCTATTTATCCAAGTGATTCTTTCGATCCAAAAACCACATTAGAGGTGGTACAACAAGAAAAATGTACCGGGCTTCATGGCGTGCCTACCATGTTTATAAGCGAATTAGAGCTTAATAACTTTAGTGATTATGATTTAAGTACATTACGAACCGGCGTTATGGCAGGCTCAACCTGCCCCGAACAAGTTATGCGTAAAGTACAAACACTCATGAATATGAACCAAGTCGTTATAGCCTATGGACAAACAGAGTGTAGCCCAATCAACAATATCACTGAAACCGACTCATCAATTGAGCGTCAAGTCACCACAGTAGGACGAGCGCTTGCGCACACTGAAGTAAAAATTATTGATGAACTGGGTGAAATTCAAAAAATAGGCCAGCCTGGTGAAGTTTGTAGCCGTGGAGCTGGCATTATGCGTTGCTATTGGAATGATGAAGAAAAAACCAAAGCCACTATCGATGATCAAGGTTGGTTACATTCAGGCGATTTAGGGGTAATGGACAGTGAAGGCTTTGTTAGTATTGTTGGCAGAATTAAAGACATGATTATTCGCGGTGGTGAAAATATATATCCCCGTGAGATTGAGGAGGTTTTATACACCTACCCGGGTATACAAGACGCCTCTATTTTTGGCATTAGTGATGAAAAGTTTGGCGAAGAAGTGTGTGCCTGGATCCAGCCTAAAGAAGGTGAAGTACTTGATGAGCAAGCAATTCGATTATTTTTAAAAGACAAACTCGCCTACTTTAAACAGCCTAAATACATTCGCTTTGTTGAAAATTACCCGATGACGGTAACCGGCAAATTGCAAAAATTTAAAATGCGCGAACAAATGCAAGAAGAGCTCGCCGAGTCAGCATTTTCGTAATAATTAACGGCTACTTTATTACAATGCAACGATTAAGCGTTGCATTGTATTTTATTATAAATTATCGAGCTAAGACTCAATTAAGTCTGATAGTTAAAGATGTGCCAATTATGGGCAAAAAATGAATTTGAAAGATTGTTGGGTGGCGCCTTCGGCTTAACCAACCTACATTTTGACGTAGGTCGGATAAGTGCCAATTGCGGAAATGGATAACGCCCGCCTAATGCGCCTTACACTGGTGGGCTTTTTTGCATTGTTTGCTAAAAGTGTGGCAGCTGGCAATGTCGGATTTAGATGCTTGTTAGCAATACATTCTGTTGCGGCTAACCTGCCACCTTAGACAAGAACATGAAAAAGCCACCCAGCAAAATAATTGCAATGATGACTATAGCTGTGAGCGTCTTCGACTGAAACATTGATTCAATTAAACCAACTTCAGTTTGCATTTTAATTAGGTCTTTTGGCTCAACACCTTCTTTAATGCGAGGGTTATTTGTTTCGTTATTCATTGGCAACTCCACATGCGAAATATTCATGTATTACTAACGCCGCGTGAAGCGGACTAAAATTGTGGGTTAAAATGTGTAGCGAAGCGAAACCCACTGTTTTAGTTACGTTTAAACGCCTTGTTAGCACTCGCCTACCGAAAGTTTTTTCTAATACTATTAATGTAATTTAAATCAGTAGGGCATTGATTTGATGGCATCATTAAGCTTTTGACGCCAAAAACTAAACCTGCGCCAGCTACACCTGCAATTAAAGGAGACATTCCAATAAATGCTGAAATACCTGCGCTTCCGAGACCCGCACCAGCAATACCAGAGAAATCAGCATTAATTACATTTTTTAAATGAGTTGTAACTCGTTTTACACCTGACTCATTTAAAGTTTTATCAATATCTTTTAGCGCCAATTCAATGCGATCCAATTGTGCATTTCTAGCGCGTGGTACATTTCTTGAACTCAAGATATTTTCGTTTACTTCATCCATATGACAACGGAATGCAGTTAATTCATCTTGCCTTTTTTCCTTAAACTCTAAAATGTCTGCTAATGGCGTATCCGCACTTGGAACTGGTAGCATGTCATAAAGTTCAACTTCAACACCAACACTTACATTTTGTTGAGTGTAAAAAGGGATATCAGCAAGTTGTGCGATCGTCCAGCAACCTGGCTCTTCATCTTGATTTTTCCTAAACGCGGCTTCTTGAGCCTGAATGAAGAACTCACCTTGACCCGTGTTTATTGTTCCTTGAAAGCGAACATGAGTGCGTTTTAGTTTTCCTGACTGCTCTAAATAATCAATTTCAGGAGAAGAAACATGAATTAACATATTAGATGGGTAATCTATTTCGTCCCAATACATAAGATACTTTCGTAACTCTATTGGATCAGGAGATCCGCCACAACTGACTCCCCCGTATAAATAGGCTTGAAAGGTGGAGATACTACTATTCCTTTTTTATTCATACAGACCTCAGATTAGAGTGCTAACAGCATATTGAACACCGCTTTGGTGGTTTATAACACACCAAAAGGTGTATATCACATACCCTGATAATTTCACCAATAATTACCTTTGTAAACAAGTAATTAAAACAGCTAGGAACTAAGCAAGGTATTTTGCCCCAAAACGGCGTTTAATAATGTTATCGGAGAAAATTAAGCTCCTACTCAAAGAAGTAGGAATGAATTTAACTTTTTCAGTGTCCAATTAAAACAGCTTAAAAATTAAGCGAGCGGTTACACTACACCTTGTTCAATCATTGCATCGGCTACACGTCTAAATCCAGCAATATTAGCGCCTAATAGTAGGTTGCCGGGTTGATCAAACTCCTTTGCGGTGTCGTTGGCTGTGGTGAAAATATCTTTCATTATTTGTTTAAGCTTTTCATCTACTTGCTCAAACGTCCAGCTTTGCATACTGGCATTTTGTGCCATTTCTAATTGGCTCGTTGCCACCCCACCTGCATTTGCTGCTTTGCCAGGGCCATAAGCTATTTTTGCTTCAATAAAGCAATCAATCGCTTCTTTGGTTGAAGGCATATTCGCCCCTTCACTGACTAAAATACAACCATTTTCAAGTAGTGCTTTTGCATCCGCTTGGGTTAATTCATTTTGCGTGGCACAAGGGAATGCCGCATCCGCACTGTAACGCCATACAGCATGACCATCCTCTGGGTAATCATCGCGAGGGGTATACTTGGCTTGAGGATGAGTATCTAAGTAGTCACTTAAACACCCTCTTGATTGCTCTTTGAGCTGTTTTATCAGCTTTAAATCAATACCATTCTCATCGTACAAAGTGCCTTTTGAGTCACTACAGGTAATTGGTGTTGCACCAAGTTGATATAACTTTTCCATGGCATAAATAGCCACATTGCCTGAGCCTGAAATTAAACAGCGTTTTCCTGATAAGCTGTCATCACGATCTTCAAGCATATAGTTAGCAAAATAAACTGCGCCATAACCCGTTGCTTCTTTGCGAGCAAGCGATCCGCTCCAAAGTAAGCTTTTACCGGTTAGTACGCCTTCATAGCGCCCTGTTAAGCGTTTATATTGGCCAAACATATAACCAATTTCTCTTGCCCCTACGCCAATATCTCCTGCAGGTACATCGGTTGTAGGACCAATGTGGCGATATAACTCGGTCATAAACGATTGGCAAAAACGCATTATCTCGCCATCAGAGCGTCCTTTAGGATCAAAATTAGCGCCTCCTTTTCCACCGCCTATAGGCAAACCAGTCAGTGCATTTTTAAAAATTTGTTCAAAGCCTAAAAATTTTATGATGCTGGCATTTACACTTGGATGAAAACGTAAGCCGCCTTTGTAAGGGCCCAGCGCTGAATTAAATTCGATTCGGTAGCCTTTATTCACTTGAATATTGCCCTCATCATCAACCCAAGGCACACGAAACATTAACTGGCGCTCTGGCTCTACCATTCTTTGAATAATTGCTTGTTGTTGGTAATGACTGGTTTGCGCAAATATAGGCTCTAGCGAGTCTAGCACTTCTTCCACTGCTTGATAAAACTCACATTGCGCAGGGCTCGTCTGCTTTAATTGCGCAATTGTTCTGTGTATATAATTCATATTTATTCTTCCATGTAGGTATTTTTAATTTGAAATAGGAAAAATGATCAATGCTATTGCTAGTGAAGAAATTAATTATCCGATCATTATTTTTACACTTTAACATCATAGATAAACTGGATGCACGTGTTTGATGTTGAATTAAATTGTTGTTTCTTTTGTATAAAAACTCATTAAAAAAGAATTTATATGCTAAAAACAGCCGCTTGAATGAATAACATGTTAAAAGTATTAAAAAAATAGTAAAACAAAATACGACTCTACACTTTTACGAGAGCGACAAAATAAAATGCTTTATGAGACTGAAGTTGTAGAAGAATAGACGGATAATTGAGTAAATGTGGAGAGGTCAAAATGGAGGTTGTATTCAACCTCCATAAAATGCATTAAGCTTTTTCGCCATCTGGGCGAAAAGTACGCTGTACACCGGTTAAAAATAAACGCAAGATTTGATCGTTACACACACGGTAATGCTTGTTTTCAACTTTACGTGAAAATGCGCTTAGCTCATGTTTACTTAAATCAAAATCAACCAACGCCAAGGTCGCGATCACATCTTCTGCTTTCATATTTAAAGCAATACGTAGCTTCATAAAAATAATATTGTTGTTCAATTTACTTTCAGGCTCTGGCTGCTCACCTTCACGCTTGCCGCGCTTGGTATTTATAAAACCATTTAAAAATACCGCAAATTCAGTGTCACTTATTGGGGTATACCCAGGCTCGCCCTCTTTAGTTAACCATGCAATCACCTGCTCAGTGCTTACGCTCTGCGCTGCTGCGGCGAAAACATCAACCATAGCTGAATCTGTTAAATCAAAGGTGTAGCGAATACGGCGTAAAATATCGTTATTTGTCAAAGTAAATTCCAAGGTAAATAAGTGCTCAGCAAACAAACGCTGTTAAGTAGCGGCGCAGTTTATCAGAGTTACACTTAGTGCCCTATTAAATACTGTCTTTAATTACCCAATACTTTTGCCGGATCAACTCGTGTTGCTTGCCATGCTGGATACAGCGTCGCCAATATTGCAAGCACAAAGGTGGCAATAACAGTTAACACTATATCTTGCCAAACTAATTTACTGGGCAAAAATTCGATAAAGTACACACCTTCTAGCGGGTTTTCACCCAGTAACAAGCTCAGCCAAGTAAATAGCTCACTAATATTAATTGCTAAAATCACGCCAACAATTGAGCCTAAAAGTACACCCACAAATGCTTGGGTTAAGCCTTGCATGACAAAAGTAGCCAATATGGTACTGTCTTTGGCACCCATGGTTTTTAAAATAGCAATATTGCCTTCTTTTTCACGCACTTCCATTACCAGTGAAGACACAATATTGAAACTCGCCACCGCGATAATTAAAAACACCACAATATAAACAATCGTGCGCACCATTTGAATATCTTGATACAAGCTACCTTGCGTTCTAAGCCAACTCGAAATATACACATAATCGGTAATAGTCTGGCCAACACGAAGCGCTATTTGATGCGCCGAAAACACATTATCAACACGCAAGCGTAACCCTGTTACTTGGCTTTGATCATAGCCTAAGGCTTGTTGTGCTTTGTTAAGATGAATAAAAGCAGCGCTGCTGTCGATTGGTCCGCCCATTTCTATAATGCCCGCAAGCGTGAGGGTAACACGTTTTGGGGCGAGTATTGACCGGCCTTTTTCACTAATTTGCGGGATTAACAAGGTCACGTTATCACCTAATGCGATATTAAGTTGCTTAACAATTTGCTTGCCTAAAATAACATCATCACCTGTTAACTGGCTGACTAATTTACCTTGTGTAAATTGGTTGATGGCTGACACGTCACCTTCCAACGAAGGCTCAACACCTCGGATCTCAACCGCTTTTAATTGGCTTTTAAATTGCGCCATACCATTAACGGCAATAAATGGGGCTGCGCCTGTTACGTGTGGTTGCTGTTTTAACTTTTCGACTTTGCTAGGCCAATCGGCAATCGGCCTACTTGGGGCAACATATTCAACTTGCGGCACGACACTTAATAAACGATGAACCAATTGTTGTTCAAATCCATTAATCACCGATAACGCCACAATTAACACTGCAACACCAAGTAAAATACCGATAGTGGATGCTTTGGCTATAAAACTTACAAAGGCATTTTTTTCATCTTTATGGCCTGAATAGGCTCTAAAGCGTTTACTAATAAAGGCACTAAGCAACATGACTAGACTCTTTTATCGTTAGTTTACCATCATCTAAGTACGCTATTTTACCCAGCTTATCAGCCAGCTCTAAATCATGAGTAACTACCACAAAGCTGGTGTTTAAACTTTTATTTAGCTGATTAATTAAATCGTAAATTTTAATTGCATTTTGCTTATCTAAATTACCTGTTGGCTCATCAGCAAGCACCAGCGCAGGCTCTGTCACTAGAGCGCGTGCAATGGCAACACGCTGGCGTTCACCACCAGAAAGAGCCGATGGCTTATGGCTACTTCTATGTGCAAGGCCTACCTTATCTAGCATGTTAAGCGCTTTCTTATTGGCTTCTTTTGCGCTCAATCCTTTTATGAGTAATGGCATGGCAACGTTTTCAACTGCACTAAATTCCATTAATAAATGGTGGAATTGATAAATAAACCCTAAGTTTTTATTTCTGAAAGCCGCTTGCTGCGAGCGAGATAACTTAGCAACGTCTTGGTTTTTTATTTTTGCACTACCCGCACTGGCCGTGTCTAAGGTGCCTAAAATATGTAACAAGGTGCTTTTACCTGAACCTGAGCTGCCAACAATTGCCAGCATTTCACCTTGCGTTAGGGCTAAATCAACCCCTTTTAATACCTCAACCTGATTTTGCCCGTCTTGGTACACCTTACTTATTTTTTCACAACTAATTACTAAATCATTCATAACGTAATACCTCTGCTGGGTTTACTTTAGCGGCTTGGCGCGCTGGATATAAAGTCGCTAAAAAGCTCATTGCTAAGCTTAAAACGGCAATAACACTTAAACTAACCACATCAAATTTGACGGGGAGTGAAATTCCCGATAGTAAATTTAAACCAACCAAAGCCAGCAGTTCATTTATATATAAGCTTAATAAAATACCTAAAGAAGCACCCACGACTGTGCCAATTACCCCGTTATAGAGCCCTTGTACCATAAATACGGTTTGCACTTGGCTTGGTGTGAGTCCTAATGTTTGCAAAATTGCTACTTCGCTTTGTTTTTCACTGACCATCATGGTCAGTGCCGATACAATATTAAATACCGCCACCAGCACAATTAAGCCAAGGAGCATAGACATGATGCGTTTTTCCATCGCAACGGCGGCAAATAAAGTGCCTTGACTGCTTCGCCAGTCGGTGAGTTTAAAGTCATTGAGTATGTGTTGGCTGTCTTGCATAAATTGGTCAAGTGCAAACGGCTCATGCAGTGACACGCTTAAATTAGGTACCGTATTGTTACTAAGTTTTAAAACCCGTTGTAGTGATACGCCACTGGTAAATGCCAACCCCATGTCTATTTCGGAGCCAGTTTCATAGATAGCAGCAATTTTAAATAAACGTTGGCTTGGCATGCGCCCAAGTGGGGTGTACGTAGATGCGTTAGGCATAATTACACGTAACTTATCACCTAAGCCAACGCCAAGTTTGCGGCTTAAATAACGACTTATTGCAATATTATAATTATTGTTTAGTACATTTAGCCAATTGCCTTGCACTATTTTGTCGGTGATTTTATATAGCGAGCCGTTGTTGTCGTAAAGCCCTTGTAATAACACCCCGTGAAGATCTTTATTGGTTTGCAATATGGCTTCACCATGGCGATATAAACTAACATGATCAACATACGGTGATTGCTCAAGCGCAGATTTTAACGAATTCATTTGCGCTTTGGAGTGATCTTTGGCTTGCACTTCAACATGTGGAATAAGCCCCAACATATTTGATTTTAAACTACTCTCAAAGCCGTTCATTACACTACTGACCGTAAAAAGCGCCATTAAACCAATCGCTATACCTGCAATAGAAAAAAACGAAATGAACGAAATAAACGCATTGCCTTTAGAGGAGCGGCTATATCTGAGTCCGATAAATAGGCTAACAGGTTGAAACATATTAATTAAACATTAATGCCAAAAGTGTGGCTTATAGTAGCACGAACTCAGCGCAATTGAATATCACCATAAATGTAAGAAATAATTTATAAATCTGACACTTGGCTATATTTTAAACAAGCCAGTAAACCCTGCTAAACTTTCAGCCCTGTTATTAAGTAATCCAGTAATACCCGTACATTAGTAGCCACAAATTGCCGTGACGGATATAGACCCCACACGCCCTCTTGTTGTGGTTGGTATGCAGTTAATATAGGCACTAACTGACCGGATTTAATTTCATTTTCAATATAGTAATCAGGCAACTGAACAATACCCAAACCTTTTTTAGCGCCGTCAACCAGTGCCCAGCCGCTATTACAATGCAATCGCCCTGCGACCTTAATATGTTTATCACGATTATTTTCATTTACTCGCCAATAACTACTATTGCCAATTAAACATTGATGATTATTAAGCTCCCCCAAAGTGTGAGGCTCACCAAAACGCGCTAAATATGCAGGTGAAGCACACATAATAAATCGTCGCGAACTCAAGCGCCGCGCTTTTAAGCTTGAATCTTTTAAATGGCCTAGTCGAATGGCTAAATCAAAGCCCCCCTCTAATAAGTTTTCTTGCTCGTTAGAGAGCGTTGCGATTACTTCTACCTCAGGGTGATCATGCATAAATGAATGCACAATGGGCATAATAAAACTTTCACCATACATAACCGGTGCTGTTAATTTAATTTTACCTTTAGGTGAGGTTTGTACCGATGCTAAACCTTGAGTGGCCTCGTCCATTGCGTGCTGTAAATGTTTAACTTGGTGTAAAAACTGCTCGCCCTCTTTGGTTAACACAACCTTTCGAGTGGTACGTGTTAATAATTGCGTATTTAACCGTTGTTCAAGCTTTGTAACATGGCGGCTAATATGAGCAACCGATAAACCTAACGTCTGTGCAGCTTGGGTAAAACTTCCCTCTTCGCCAACAGCAATAAACTCATCAATACCTTCCCAACGCATAATTATTACCATACTGTAAAAGTGTTTTATTAAATTGAAGATTATCATCATCTGAGAAACAAATACAATAACCTCATCACCCAAACAGTATGGGTCTATAATTCATATTCAAACCACTACAAAGGATATACACATGTCTGAATTTATAAAATCAAAAGCAGCGATTGCCTGGGGCCCTAATCAGCCTTTAAGCGTTGAAGAAGTTGATGTGATGATGCCTAAAAAAGGCGAAGTAATGGTAAAAATCACTGCCACTGGTGTTTGTCACACTGATGCTTTTACATTATCTGGTGAAGATCCAGAAGGTATTTTCCCTGCTATTTTAGGCCACGAAGGTGCTGGCGTTGTTTACGCTGTAGGTGAAGGCGTAACCAGTGTTGAGGTAGGCGATCATGTTATTCCACTTTACACTGCTGAATGTGGTGAATGTAAAATGTGTAAATCTGGTAAGACTAACTTGTGCTCTGCAGTACGTGAAACGCAAGGTAAAGGCCTAATGCCAGATGGCACTACACGCTTTTATAAAGATGGTGAGCCTATCTATCACTACATGGGTTGCTCAACATTCTCTGAGTACACCGTACTCCCAGAAATTTCACTTGCTAAAGTAAACAAAGAAGCATCACTTGAAGAAATTTGTTTACTTGGTTGTGGCGTAACCACAGGTATGGGTGCGGTAACAAATACAGCAAATGTTAAACCAGGTGATACTGTCGCTATTTTCGGCCTAGGTGGTATTGGTTTATCGGCTATTATTGGTGCAAAAATGGCGGGCGCGGGTCGCATTATTGGTGTTGATATCAACACCAGCAAGTTTGACTTAGCCACTAAGCTTGGTGCAACAGACCTAGTTAACCCTAAAGACTTCGACAAGCCAATTCAAGAAGTGATTGTTGATATGACCGACGGCGGTGTTGATTACTCATTTGAGTGTATTGGTAATGTTGATGTAATGCGCTCTGCACTTGAGTGTTGCCATAAGGGTTGGGGAGAGTCTGTGATTATTGGTGTAGCCGGTGCTGGCCAAGAAATTTCAACTCGTCCGTTCCAACTTGTTACTGGCCGTGTATGGCGTGGTAGCGCATTTGGTGGTGTTAAAGGTCGCTCACAACTTCCTGAAATTGTAGAGCGTTACATGGCGGGTGAATTTGCGCTAAACGATTTTATCACTCATACCATGAGCCTAGAAGAAATTAACGATGCCTTTGATTTAATGCATGAAGGTAAAAGTATTCGTACTGTAATTCATTACTAATACGCTCATTTCACTTAATTACCATCACAAGCCGTTGCTATTAAGTAACGGCTTTTAAGGATTATTATGTTAGAAAATATTTCAACAGCTAAAGTGGCTGGCGGATGGCATAAGCAATACAGCCATAGCGCCTCAAGCACTCGTTGCACTATGCGTTTTGCAGTGTTTTTACCGCCAGGCGCCAGTGAAACCAATAAGGTGCCGGTACTGTACTGGTTATCAGGTTTAACCTGTACCGATGAAAACTTTATGCAAAAAGCAGGCGCATTTAAAAAAGCATCGGAGCTGGGTATCGCCATTGTAGCGCCAGATACGAGCCCACGTGGTGATAACGTGCCAAACGAAGACAGCTATGATTTTGCACAAGGTGCTGGGTTTTACCTTAATGCCACAAAAGCGCCCTACAACACCCATTTTAATATGTATGATTACGTTGTTAATGAGTTACCGGCACTAATTGAGCAACACTTTCCTGTTACAGATAAAAAAGCAATTAGTGGTCATTCAATGGGCGGGCATGGCGCATTGATGATTGCACTTAAAAACCCACATTCGTACGCCAGCGCTTCGGCATTTAGTCCTATTGTTAATCCTATGGCGTGTCCGTGGGGTGTAAAAGCATTTACAGGCTACTTAGGTGACGACAAAACAACGTGGGCACACTACGATACTTGCGAATTAATGCAACAAGCCGAGCAAGCAAACTATTTACCTATGCTGGTAAGCCAAGGTGATGCTGATAACTTTTTAGAAGAGCAGCTTAAGCCGCAAAACTTGGTCGATATCGCTGATAAAAAAGCGTATCCGCTGCAGCTCGAAATGCACGCTGGCTACGATCATAGTTACTTTTTTATTAGTAGCTTTATAGACCAACACTTATTATTTCATCATCAGTTTCTAGCGGCTTAGATCCATTACTGTGTAGAGTAGATTTATCTACTTCTACACATTCTTTTAAGACCTTAGTAACCTGCCTACATTTTTTAATCACACCGTCATCTCCTTTTATAAATTCAATTATGGCTTTATCAGTTTCGTAACCAAGCTTGCTAAAACTAAAACTATCTTTATCCTTTACAAAACTGTTAGTGCTATTGATGTTTGACTTGGATCTCGCCGTTTCATCCAAAAATATACCCATAACTGTACAACCACTTAATACATTATTTGAAAAGATAATAATTAATAAAATGCGCATGTAAACTCTCGTTGCAAATGAGCCAAATTATATACGACTTAAAAAGGAGTGTTGTAAAAATATGTAAGCCCCACAATTTTACCTAATAGAGTTTGCTTGTGTGGTACGCAGCTGAAATTCATTGCTGGGTAAAAACGCACTTTATTGTGTAAATATTGCTAACGCCACTCATCCCCCTCGATAAAAAAAAGGTAACACAATGATTTTATTTAAATTAATACCTTGGTTCAATTTTTGCTACTTATTTAGAATTTATCCGTGGAAATAGCAATGGAAATTGATCTACAGTGGAGTGACATTATTGATAATTTGATTCATCTTGGCATGGCGTATTTACTTGCCCTGCCAATGGCATATGATAGAGAGCGTAGCCATAATGGTGCAGGTCTAAAAACGTTTCCTTTAGTTGCCGTCGCATCATGTGGTTATGCACTGATTGCAATGTCAGTTTTAGAGGGCGCAGAGGCGCAATCTAAAATGTTACAAGGTATTATTACAGGTATTGGTTTTATTGGTGGTGGCGCTATTTTAAAAAATAACCAGTCTACATCTGGAACAGCAACAGCTGCGAGTATTTGGAATATGGGTTTAATTGGTATCGCTATTGCGTACAGCCGCTATGAAATAGCTATTTTGTTGGCAGTAATAAACTTCATAACGCTTAGGTATGTTAAAAAATTTAAATAAGGAAAATTATAATTAATTGCTTAGCGCTGACGCGATCACCCTGTTAAATTCAACCCTCAAACTCGCCTTTTGATATAATATAACATATTATCAAGTTCATTTTTTTCATTCTTGTTAATTGTATTTTATGTCATTAGCTTTATCGCAAAGTCGCTTGCATCATATTGATCTATTACGCGGCATTATCATCATATTTATGGTGATAGATCACGGCATGTATTATTGTCTAAATTATTCAGTAACTGATCCCATGACCTTACCCGGAACAGATGCGCTTACTTTTTTCACACGCTTTATATCGCATTTTTGTGCGCCATTATTTGTATTTCTAGCAGGCCTCTCTGCCGCTATTACAGAGCATAAATACGCGTGTACTCGTCAGTTTGCTAACGCTTTAATAGTTCGAGGCTTAGTGCTTATTTTATTTGAGTTTACAATTGTATCATGGTCATGGAGTTTTAATCCTCTTTTCCCGACGTTATATGCTCAAGTAATTTGGGCGATTGGCTGGGGCTTTGTGGTGCTTGGCTTGCTTCGCTTAATAAGTATATACCCTGTATTTATAGCTGGGTTATTACTGGTATTTGGTCATAACTTATTAGATGGTTTCAACTCGATTTAAGATCTTGCGCAAAACCTCAATATTTGTCGATATTGTGTTGTTAAACCTTAGTGAAACTCCATTGGATTTAACTTCTCCGATAAGGACATCAATATTATTACTGTCATTTAGCTGCAAACGTGAACATAACCCCGCTTCTCTTTCGGATTCACTATGATTTGGGAATCTAACTCCCAAAATATCAACTTCTGAGCTAATCCTGCCATTAATATCATGATGAACAATAAAACCATCAGAAAAGTATCCGTTTAATCGTAAGTAAAGTTTTACTAGTCGCTCTTGAAGCTGTGATCTTTCTTTATCTGTTAACATTCCTATTAACTTTTGAGTTTTAACAGCTTGTTGAACACCACTTTGAGGGTTATAACACCCCAAAACGGCGTATATTACATTGTTTAATAATTCCACTAAACAACTTCAATTTAAACAATTAATTACGTAGGCTGTAAAACACCTCTTGTTAAATACACCAAAGCGACTTTAAATAATGTTATTGGACAAAACACCTCAACTGCATAAATAAACAGTATCGATAAACATGCCATTTTTCGCTTATAAAACACTCAACTCATTGGCTAGTGATTTAGCTAGGTGGTTATAATTTTTGCTGTTGTATATTATGATGAGCTCACCCCCTGCATTTTTAAATCCATTAAGGTTTTTTCAGTCATTTTATTAAGGATTATCTCATGTCTAGCTATAACGAATCCCCAGAGCAAATTGCACAAGCCACTGAGGGCTATGTGATGCAGCAAACTATGTTACGTATTAAAGATCCAAAACCGTCGCTGGCATTTTATGAAAACGTATTGGGCATGAAGTTGTTAGGTAAGTACGACTTTCCTGATATGGAATTTACATTGTACTTTTTAGGCTACGAGCAAGATATGCCAAAAGGCGATGATAAACAAAAAACCCAGTGGGTGTTTCGCCGCCCTGCGCTGATTGAGCTTACCCATAACTGGGGCACTGAAAACGACGACAGCTTTAGCGGTTATCACAGCGGTAATGAAGAACCAAAAGGCTTTGGCCATATTGGTATTAGTGTACCCGATGTATACGCTGCCTGTGAGCGCTTTGCTAAGTACGATGTGGAGTTTGTAAAACAGCCAGATGACGGTTCTATGAAAGGCCTTGCCTTTATTAAAGACCCAGACGGTTACTGGATTGAAATACTCTCGCCGGAGGGCATTACTGACATAATTCAATCGCAATAAAAAACATTAAAAATAAAAAAGCCTGCAAATGCAGGCTTTTTGTTTACAAGTACTGTGAAAAACTTGAATTTTTTTAACGACGTAGTGCGTCTATACGTGCGTCAAGCGGCGGGTGAGATGAAAACAACTCAGCCATGCCTTTACCACTGGCAATACCGAAGGCCATCATTGAGCCTTCTAATTGCGATGGGTGGTTTTGCTTTAATCGCTCAAGGGCTGAACGCATTTTATCTGCGCCTACCAACTGAGCTGCGCCGCTATCGGCTGCAAATTCACGCTTACGGCTATAATGAGCAACCACTATGCTTGCCAGTACGCCAAATAATATTTGGAATAACATATCGAATAAGAAGTAAGTCCAGCTGCTGCCGCCCTCTTCTTCATCGCTATTGATGAAGTTGTCAACAATGCCAGCCATTACTTTAGCGGCAAAAATAACAAAGGTATTCACAACACCTTGAATAAGCGTTAGCGTTACCATGTCGCCATTAGCCACATGCGATACCTCGTGCGCCAATACGGCTTCGGCTTGATCTTGGCTCATGTTATGTAATAAACCCGTACTTACCGCCACCAGCGAATTATTTTTACTCGGGCCAGTTGCAAACGCGTTCATTTCTGGGCTGTCGTAAATCGCCACTTCTGGCATGTTAATACCGGCTTTTTTAGCTTGAGCAGCCACAGTGTTTACCAGCCATTGTTCGGTTTCGGTACGAGGTTGGGTGATCACTTGCGCACCAGTTGATTTTTTGGCGATCCATTTCGACATAAATAACGAAATAAACGATCCACCAAAACCAAATACAGTCGCAATTAGTAAAATTCCGCCAAGGCTACGATGGCTTAAGCCCAGCGCACTCATTATTATTGAAAGCACCACACCTAATACCAACATAACCGCGAGGTTAGTTAATAAAAACAAAAATACACGTTTCATACGAGTTCTCCAAAAATAACATTTATTGCTGAGCGATTTACTATGTTTGATCGGCTTTGAGCAATCACTGCGTTATGACACACTATGTCATAACGTCAGCGCTATTCTGTGACAAACTATGTCACAACACAAGGGTTATTTATGGATTTATCGATAATATTTCAAGCAGGGTTTTATAAATTTGTAATTTATGAGCTTGCTCTGTGTATGGGCTAATGGCAAGCAGTGGAAATGGTAAACGTGTTTTCAGTGAATCTAGGTTTGCTTGGAATTCATCCATAGTGGCATCAACTTGGTTTGCAATCCACCCTACACAATTAATCCCTAAGCTTTGCATGTGTGCAGCAGTGAGTAATGCATGATTTATACAGCCTAGTTTCATCCCTACCACTAATATTACTGGCAGTTGCTCTGCTTTTACCCAGTCGTATAAATACTCGTTATTATTAATTGGTAATGCCCAGCCGCCTGCACCTTCTGTTAATAGGTAATCGGCGCCTTGTTGCTTAACATGTTGATAAGCTATGCTGAGCTTTTCTACTGTTATGTTTATACCTGCTTGCTCTGCAGCAATGTGCGGAGCTATTGGCGGCGCAAATGCAAATGGGTTAATTATGTCGTATTTAGCGCTGACTGTGGCGCTTTCCATTAGCATTAGTGCATCGGCGTTCACAAGCTGCTCAAACGCCATTTCACACCCAGAGGCAATCGGCTTAAAACCTATTGCGCGCTTTTTATGTTGCGCGAGTAACTTTAACAGCAAACTGGTTACATGAGTTTTACCGGCGTCGGTATCGGTACCGGTAATAAAAAACTGGTTCATGGCATGGCCTTATTATTTTTACTGGGCTTTTTCTAATGATAACAATACTACATGGTAAGATACATGGGCTTTATTGTTTATAATCGGATAAGCATCACATACTTTTTGCAGCGCTGATTTAGTTAATAAACCACGACGACTTGTTGCATGATTTTGTGTGGTGGCACCAATGGCTTTGATCGATTTTATAGCCGCTAATGCACTACTGTGCTGATCGGTATAAATGACTTTTTTTGAGGTGGTGATCTTAAACCCGGCATTTTCGACCGATTGGTTTATATTATTATGGCTTGCAAACTGATTAATATGATTATGTGAATCAAGCACTGCAAAGGCGGTTTTGATCTCGTTTAATGACCCTGCAACAACCGTACTAATATAGGCTTGTCCGCCTGGTTTTAATGCTTGATAAAGCGAGTGCATTAAGATTTCAAAATTAGTAGACCACTGCAAAGCAAAATTACTAAATAGCACATCAATACTGTTAGCTTGCAGCGGTAAATTATCCATGTCGGCGCACAGTTTTGGGGTGTATAAATCACTGCTTTTTAGCATGTTAAAACTTAAATCTATGGCAACAACTTGGCCAAATAATGCCCTTAAAGCCTGAGTATTAACAAGCGGCCCTGCGCCTAGGTCAACACAGAGCCTTTTAGGGTTTGCTCTAATGAGTTTAAATAAATCATTTGCTGCTTGTTTTTGCACATTGGCATGCTGGCTGTAACTGTTTGCTGCTTTTGAAAAGTTATGCGCTGTGGTTTTTTTTAAAGCCTGAGTCGCTAAATACACTGTGGTGGGATTAAGTGGCTTAGTTTTAATTGCCTGCGGGCTTATCATGAAATGACCTTCTGTAAACTACCAACGAGTTGTTTTATATCGTCATGGGTGTGGGCTGCACTTAAGGTAATACGCAAACGCGAGGTATTGTGTAAAACAGTTGGCGGGCGAATAGCCGTTAGCCAAATGCACTGCTGCTTTAGTTGCTCACTGGCTTTTAACGTTTGCTCGGCGCAGCCTAAAACAATTGGTTGAATCGCGGTGTTAGAGTCCATTAGCGCAATGTGCTGCTCTTTTGCTAGGCGTTTAAACAGCGCAATATTAGCGTTTAATTTGGCTCGCTTGTCGTTGGCGCCTCTTATGCTCTTTATACGCGCTAAAGTATGTGAGGCAATAAACGGCGACATAGCGGTTGAGTAGGTATAATCACGATTAAACTGCAGCATGTAATCTATAAAATGCTGCGAACCTAATACGCACGCCCCACTACTAGCAACCGCTTTACCAAAGGTGATCACTAAGATATCGGGCAAGGTGTCGGCTGCAATTAAGGCTTCACAACTGCCAAGCCCCGATTTTCCTAAAGCACCAAAACCATGGGCATCGTCTATCATTAACCACGCGTTATGCTGCTTTGCTAAGGTTAATAGCGCTTTGATTGGCGCGGTATCACCATCCATGGAGAACACACCTTCAGATACAATGAGCTTATTTCGCGCTTTTGATTTTTCTAGCCGTGAGCGTAAATGGTTTATATCGTTATGGTTAAAGCGTATTAACGCGGCGTTGGCGTGTAATGCGCCATCAATTAAACTGGCATGATTGAGTTTATCTTGAAAAATCGCACTGTGTTGCGCTGTCGCTTTATCTTGAAATAGCGCTTTTATAACACTGCTATTAGCACTAAAGCCCGAATTAAACAGCATACCTGCCTCATAACCCAAAGCACTACATAAAGCTTGCTCAAGCGCTTGCTGTGGCTGTTGATAACCTGTCACTAGTGCTGAACTGTGGCTACCTAGTAATGGCGCGCTGGTTAATTCCACCGGCGAATCGCCAAACCCTAAATAATCGTTACTCGCAAAGTTAAGGTAGGTTTTATCATCAACCGTAATAGTGCGCGCTGTTGCGCTTTGTACTACATAGCGTTTACGCAAGAGCTGCTGTGCTTTGCGTTCATCTAAATGGGTGTTTATAAATTCAAATGACATAAATGCTTTAACCTTCAACGCAATACTTTAAACCATTAGCATAGTACTGAGCACTTTACGCTTCGTAAAACAATTCTGCGGTTGCTTTATCAGCCACTTGCGATGACAAAGACGCAGCAACGGCTTCATCTGAATAATCGTGGCGTGTTTCTGGGTTCATCCCGAGCTTTTTAATTAATTGCATGTCGGCATCGGCTTCTGGGTTTTCGGTAGTAAGAAGTTTATCACCATAAAATATAGAGTTAGCACCGGCAAAAAAGCACATTGACTGCATTTGCTCATTCATTGCTGTGCGTCCTGCTGATAAACGTACGTAACTATGGGGCATCATAATACGTGCTGTGGCAATGGTACGAATAAACTCAAACTGATCTAAGTCATCAACGTTTTCAAGCGGTGTCCCTTTCACCTTTACTAGCATATTAATTGGCACGCTTTCGGGCTGCTGGGGTAAATTAGCTAACTGCATTAATAAGCCATAGCGGTCGCTTGCTTGCTCACCCATACCGACAATACCGCCGGAGCATACTTTCATACCAGCGTCTCGCACATTGCCTATAGTATCAAGGCGGTCTTGAAAGGTACGAGTTGATATAATTTGCTCATAGTATTCAGGTGAAGTGTCGAGGTTGTGGTTATAGTAATCAAGCCCTGCACTGCGCAGTTCATGAGCTTTTTCGTTATTTAACATGCCTAAAGTCATACAGGTTTCAAGGCCAAGGGCTTTTACTTCTTTTACCATTTGCGAAATGTATGGCATGTCTCTGTCTTTTGGATCTGACCATGCAGCCCCCATACAAAAACGAGTGGCGCCTTTTTGTTTTGCTAACCGTGCTTGCTCTACCACTTTTTCTACTTCTATTAGGCGCTCGCGTTCTAAATCAGTTTTGTAATGCCCCGATTGCGGGCAATATTTACAGTCTTCTGGGCAGGCACCTGTTTTAATAGATAACAACGTAGAAATTTGTACTTCGTTTGGATTAAAATTAGCGCGATGCACAAAGGCGGCTTTAAATAATAAATCGTTAAATGGCATTTCAAATAAGGCTTTTACTTCCTGATGGGTCCAATCGTGTCGAACTGTTGCAAGCTCCATAATACTCTCTTTTATTTTTTGCTCTTGGTGTTATTGGCTTAGAATACGTATTGCCGTACCATTGTCAACGAAGCCCACTTAGTTAAAGTTTACATATGAACAAAAAACAAACGATAGACCTTGATTTTGATCGTCAGCACATTTGGCACCCCTACACCTCAATGACTCAACCTATTCCGGTTTACCCCGTTACGCATGCAAATCACAACCTTATTTACTTAGAAACGGGTGAACAACTTATTGACGGTATGGCCTCATGGTGGAGTGCTATTCACGGCTATAACCATCCGGTTTTAAATGAAGCGATGCACGCCCAGATAGATAAAATGAGCCATGTAATGTTTGGTGGCATAACCCACCAGCCGGCAGTAGAGCTCTGTAAAAAGCTGGTAGCGATAACGCCAGAGGGATTAACAAAGGTGTTTTTAGCCGACAGTGGCTCAGTAAGTGTGGAAGTAGCGATAAAAATGGCGCTGCAATATTGGTTAAGCCAAGGGGTTACAACAAAACAAAAATTAATGACTCCGTTCAAAGGCTACCATGGCGATACGTTTGCAGCGATGAGTGTGTGCGATCCTATTAATTCTATGCATAATTTGTACGCTGGTTTTTTGCCTGAGCATATTTTTGTGCCTGCCCCTATTAGCCAATTTAATAGTGCGTTTAATCAAGCTGAGGCTGATGAACTCAAAAGCTATTTTTTAAAGTACCACCAGCACGTTGCCGCGTTTATTATTGAACCTATAGTGCAAAACGCCGGAGGAATGAATTTTTATCATCCTGAGTATTTAGCCTGTGTGCGTAAACTATGCACTCAATATAATGTGCTGCTTATTTGCGATGAAATTGCCACCGGATTTGGCCGCACCGGCAAATTGTTTGCTGTAGAGCATGCCAATATAGAGCCCGATATACTGTGTATAGGTAAAGCGCTGACTGGTGGCGCAATGACACTTTCGGCAACCATAACTAGCGAAAAAATAGCCACAGGGATCAGCGAAGGAGAAGCTGGGGTTTTGATGCACGGACCTACATTTATGGGAAATCCCCTTGCCTGTGCTGTTGCCTGTGCCAGTATTGATTTATTACTAAGCCAAAACTGGCAACACCATATCAGCGAAATAAATACTCAATTACAGCAGCTGCATAAATGCCAAGCGCTCAGCACCGTGGCGAATGTACGTACTTTAGGAGCTATTGGCGTAGTAGAGCTTACAGAAGAGGCTGGTAGCATTGATGTCGCTAAAATTCAGGCTTATTTTGTATCTCAAGGAGTATGGATACGCCCCTTTGGTAAGCTAATTTATCTAATGCCACCGTATATAAGTGACAAAAACAGTATTCGCGCTTTATGTGATGCTATTTATAACGCCATAAAAGGTAAACATTACGTATAGATAGGTTAACTATCATCAAGGATTACGTTAAAATTTATGCAAATAATTAGTTTGCTGCCTATTCGTCCCAAAACATTGGTATTTTTAGCCCTGACCTGTCATTTAGTGTGTTGATCTGAGTGATCTTTAGGGATATGATAATGCCTATCATTTACAATAACATTTATGGACTCACTTGCTATGAAAATATTACTTAAGCCTGCCAAGACATTAAGTGCAAGTTTTTTACTCGCCTCTGCGATTTTTGCACAACCGGCACTTGCTAATGGCCCTATTGGTGAGCATGTTAATCACCTTCAAGCTAATTTAAAAACTTACAATGAAGACGTTGAATGGATGATCTCTAAAGTCGATACCATGGTAAGCGATTACGAGAAAAAAGGCGCAAAAGCAGTCAATAGTGATGATTTGGTTGAGTACTGGGAGTCAGTTAAATTCCACAGCGCCATAGAAACTAATTACGTGCCTGTCTATGCCTCTATTTGGCAAGGTTTGTATGGCATAAAAATGGCTATCGATAATAAAAAACCAGCGTCAGAAGTACGCAAACAACAACAAGCAATGAATAATGCCCTATGGCAAGGATTAGGCGCAGTTAAACTGGCGGCTAAGTTTCAACAAAAAGGGTTATTAGATAGCGTTAAAGCAACAGCAACCAAAGAAATGACGCAAAGCGCGACTATCGACGAAATTAAACACAAATTAGACCGAGTGGTCGCTAAATACGCAGAACGTTTAAGCGATGAAGCCACCAACATAGTGCACGACACCTACCTACATTTATTCGAAGGTGTTGAAGGTACACTAATTGAGCAAGACGCGAAGTTAGTAGAAATCCTAGAAAAAGACTTTAACGTCACACTTCCACAAGCAATTTCTAATAATAAAAGTGTTGATGAAGTTCGTGATGTGGTTGTTGATATGCAAACCAAACTAAGCCGCGCTCAAACGCTGATTGAAAAAGCAGAAAAAGCACGTAAGGATGTATTTTAAGTGAAACGCAGAACCTTTATTCAAGGCTTAGCTGCGTTAGGGGTAGCGGGTGCTTTACCGCTATCGCTTTCACGCGCTTTTGCCGCTGATATTGCTATTGCAAACCCCGTGTCTGTTGATACATTGCCTAAACTAAAAGGTGCATTGACGCTTTATTTAGGCCGTGGTGAAGGTGGCTTATACGAAAACGTATTACAAGCCATTCAAAAAAAGAACCCTGAACTTGACCTTGCCATTCGTCGCGGCCCTACCGCAGCGCTTGCCAACACCATTGTTGCCGAAGCAAATGCAGGGGTTAAACGTGCCGACTTATTTTGGGCAGTCGACTCTGGGGCAATTGGTTTAGTTACCGATGCCGGTCTTGCCAAGCCCATGCCGAGTGATTTATCAGCGCAATTACAGCCACAATTTAGATATGATGAATGGGCACCTGTTACTGGCCGTATTCGTACTTTACCCTTTAATACCGATCGCTTAACCAAAGAGCAAATTCCAACGAGCATTATGGACATTGCCGACAGTGATTTAAGTATTGGTTGGGCGCCTGCTTATGCTTCTTTTCAATCGTTTATTACTGCTATGCGGCTTTTAGAAGGTGATGATAAAACGGCTAAGTGGCTCAAAAAAGTTAAAAAACGATCTAAAACCTACGCCGGTGAACTCGGTGTGGTAATGGGCGTTGAACGTGGTGAAGTAGACATTGGTTTTGCTAATCATTACTACACGCTGCGCTTAAAATCAGGTAAGCCCGATGCAAAACTTGATTTAGCCTTTACGCAAAATGATGCTGGCTGTTTAGTTAACGCTTCAGGTATTTTATCGTTATCTGACGACCCACTGGCAATCAACTTTATGCGCTATTTACTTAGCATTGAAGTGCAAAGTTATTTAGCAAGCGAAGCCTATGAAATCCCACTGGTTAATGGCATTACTCAACCCGATGGATTGCCAAAGTTAACCAGTATTTCGCCACCTAAAATTGATTTAACCCAGTTGGCTGATTTACGCCCAACTATAGATTTAATGCGCAGCAGCGGCGTTTTATAATGCGAATACCTACATCTTACCCAATGGCGCTGCTTGCAGCGCTAGTGACCCTGACCCCTATTTTTGTTTTAATTACGCTTGCCTCTGACGCAAGCTCTTTTTTTGATAGCCATAATTTAACTATTTTAGGCAATACCTTGTCGTTAATGGGATTAACTGTATTAGGTTCAATTTTAATTGGTGTGCCCTTAGCATTCATTAGCGCCTATGTGCAGTTACCGTTTAAAAAGTTTTGGCTGGTGGTGTTTGCAGCCCCGCTTGCTATTCCCAGTTACATTGGCGCTTTTACGCTTTATGCTGCATTTGGTCCTGGCGGTGAAATAAACAACTTACTTGGTTTTGAAACCCCTTCTATGTATGGCTTAACGGGAGCCGCCATTGTCATGACCTTGTATACTTTTCCGTTTGTTATGATGACTACCCGTTCGTCTTTACTTAGTTTAGATGCCAGTATGGTCAACGCTGCTCGCACACTGGGTATGTCGATGACGCAAAGCGTATTTAAAGTTATTTTACCCCGCGTAATAAATGGCATTGCTGCAGGGTCATTATTGGTTGCGCTATATACCTTATCTGACTTTGGTACTCCCGCAATGATGCGCTTAGATACGTTTACCCGTGTTATTTATGTGGAATACAATGCCTTTGCCTTAAGCCGTGCGGCTATGTTATCACTGCAACTGATGGTGATTGTTGGCTTTTTATTAATGATTGAATCACAAATAAAAACCGCCTCAGAGCGTCAAGGTCGTTCGCTTATTTTATTCCCTAAAAAATGGCAACTAGGCGCTATGTTTGCCACCTTTGCACCTATTTTGTTACTCGCTATTGGCCTACCTTTAGCAGTATTTACTTTGTGGTTAGTGCGTGATGGCTTTAGCTCGTTTGATTTTAGTATTGCCTGGCATTCAACTTACGCTTCAGCCATTGCCGCTATTGTTACAGTTATTGTTGCCATTCCGGTTGCCCATGCGGCTTTAAGTGGTAAGGCTGGTAAAGTAATGGAACGTGTTACTTACTTTGGTTTTGGTATTCCGGGTATTGTTATGGGTACAGCGCTTGTGTATGGCGGCTTACAACTACCCTTTTTATATCAAACGCTGGGCTTATTGATTATTGCTTATATGCTACGTTTTTTACCACTTGCGGTAGGTTCTGTGCGTACCAGCACCGAGCATCTTGACCCAAGTTTAGTAAAATCAGCACGGGTATTAGGCGCAAGCCCGCGCGAAGCCTTTACGCGTATTACTTTACCCCTAACTATGCGTGGTATTATTGCAGGTGGCGCCTTGGTCTTTTTAGAGTCAATGCGTGAATTAGAAGCCACACTTTTATTAGGCCCCACTGGCTTTGAAACGCTGTCTACCTACTTATGGCGTGTTTACGAAGCCGGTTATTTTGGCCGTGCTGCTATTCCTGGCTTATTGTTGGTAGTGATTTCTGCGGGTGCTTTAGCTATTATGATGTCTGGCGAAAAACGCAACCAGTTTGAACATTAAGGATTTATAAAAAATGCTATCTGTAAGTCAGTTGTCTATAGATTATGGCAGTAACCGTGTTGTTAGCGATTTAAATTTCACCTTAGGTGAAAGCGAAATATTAATGCTTGTTGGTCCAACAGGTTGCGGAAAAAGTACTATTTTACAAGCGTTAGCGGGGCTTTTACCAATTAGTGAGGGTGAAATTAAAGTAGCTAAATGGACAGCGACACCAAAGCATACTGTGGCGCCTGAAAAACGCAGCGTAGGTATGGTGTTTCAAGACTTTGCGTTGTTCCCTCATTTAACAGTTGAGCAAAACGTATGTTTTAAACTTAAAGACACCAGCCCTGCCGATCACTGGCTAAAACTTCTTGGTTTAGATGCATTTAGGCATAAAAAACCAGCCACACTGTCAGGCGGGCAAAAGCAACGCGTAGCATTAGCGCGTACCCTTGCCCACCAACCTGACTTTGTATTACTTGATGAGCCGTTATCTAACCTTGATGCTGCCTTAAAAGATATGTTGCGTTGGGATATCCGCAACGCATTAAAAGAAGCTGGTGTACCGGCAATTTGGGTAACGCATGATCAAGAAGAAGCGCTTTCGGTGGGCGATCGTGTGGGTGTTTTAAAAGGCGGTAAAATACAACAAATTGACACCCCAGAGCAGTGTTTTAGTACCCCAAACAACCGCTTTGTTGCGCGCTTTTTAGGTGAAGCCAGCTTTATAAAAGGAACCCTAAATAACGGCCAAGCGCTTACCGACATTGGTAATGTGCCTGCAAACGGCATTGATTGTGACACTTGTGAGGTAGAAGTTTTACTTCGTCCAGATGATGTATTATTAGTACAAAGCAGTATTGGTAATAATGGTGAAGTAATTTGGGTACGCTTTGAAGGCGGTAGCCGTTTATGCGCGGTTAAACTTGCATGTGAAACCGTAGTAACTAGCCGAGTAAGCCATGAGGTGGTTGTACACCCAGGTGACAAGGTACATGTTTCGCTCAGTACATCTCACCCATTGGCGGCATTTAAAAGCTAGTAGCGTATTTATCTTACTTGAGAGGAAACCATGAACGGACCAAATCCAAACAATCCATCACCTATGGACGGTTTTCCTCAAGTAGGTTATTTAAAAAACTTTATTAAGTCACCTAATATAGAAGTGGGTGATTACACCTATTACGACGACCCTGATGGGCCTGAACATTTTGAAAAATGTCCTTTATCATTTCGATTTTATTGGGGATCGTCTCATCATAGGTAAGTTTTGCGCCATAGCTAAAGACGTTACTTTTATAATGAATGAGGCTAACCATCAAACCTCCGGCTTTTCTTCTTATCCATTTTTTATATTTGGTAACGGTTAGGAAAAGTCTGCACCTCAACAAAGTGACTTACCTTTCAAGGGCAATACTGAAATAGGTAATGATGTATGGATTGGTTACAACGCCACTATTATGCCGGGGGTAAAAATTGGCAGCGGCGCCATCATAGCGAGTAAATCTGTGGTAACCAATGATGTACCTGCCTATAGCATTGTTGGCGGTAACCCTGCAAAAGTAATAAAAAAGCGTTTTGATGAAACAACTATCAATCAACTTTTAGCAATTGCATGGTAGGGCTGGAGCAGTGGAAAAATTACCGCTCATTTAGATGCCATTACCCACGCTGATATAGACGTTTTAGCTGAAATTTAATAATTACCACTCAAACATGTAGGCCATTTTACTAATGGTTTTAAGCGGTATGTTATGACTATTGCGCTTGGCATATAAGTGTTGCATTGATTTGTCTTTTACTTCACCAACAATCACTTCTTTTACTTGATACCCTAAAGCTATCGCTGCTTGCGAATAGGCAATGAATTCCCATTTTTTAATGTTAGTGTTATCAACAATAACCAGTTCAATACCTTGTGCTAACGCGTTAATAAAACGTGCTAGGTTTAGGTTATGATATTGCGATAATTTAAACTTATCGAAATGATATTCACCCTGCTCGTTTACAAAGTAATCATCTGTTGAGCAAATAAAATAATTGCTTTCATCTGCGCCCGATAATTCGTCAGCGAGATTTTGCGCATAATATGACTTACCACTGCCTGGCAGTCCTCGTAAAATAAAAACTTGTTTCATAGCATCCATTTTTTATTAATGGTAAACGTTAATTCGGTTTGATTACTAATAATGCCACAAATTGATGAATTTTCAGAGTAACAAATGGTAATAGTAGCCATTTAACTCTAAAAACTGGTTAAAAAAACCGCGCGTGACTAAAAACTTTTAAAGAGTTGCCCACAACAGTTTTTTTATTTTACTTTACTAGGTATTATACAAGGTTCAAGTGCAGTGACCTTACATACATAAATGCATGAGTAACGCACAATTAATTTATATAGTTAGGCAACTTATATCATTGGAGTGAAGATGAGCCATTTAGCGATTTCAGAGCTATTAAAAGGCAATGTTGCGGTAGACAGCCAAGTAACCATTAAAGGCTGGATCCGTACACGCCGCGATTCAAAAGCAGGAATATCATTTTTAGCCGTTCATGACGGTTCGTGTTTTGATCCTATTCAAGCGGTAGTTCCTAATTCACTGAATAATTATGATGAAGTTACAAGCTTAACAGCAGGCTGTTCTGTGTCGGTTACCGGTGTATTAGTGCAATCTGCAGGACAAGGTCAATCTTTCGAAATTCAAGCTAATTCAGTGACTGTGTTAGGTTGGGTTGAAAATCCAGATACTTACCCAATGTCGGCTAAGCGCCACAGCATTGAATATTTACGTGAGCACGCTCACCTTCGCCCGCGCACCAATATGATTGGCGCAGTAACGCGTGTACGTAACTGTTTAGCGCAAGCGATTCATCGTTTTTACCATGAGCAAGGCTTTTACTGGATCAGTACACCAATCATCACAGCCAGTGACTGTGAAGGTGCGGGTGAAATGTTCCGCGTATCAACCCTTGATATGCAAAACCTGCCAATGACAGATAAAGGCGAAATTGATTACAGCGAAGACTTTTTTGGTAAAGAAGCATTCCTAACGGTATCTGGCCAGCTAAACGGTGAAACATATGCATCAGCTATGTCTAAAATTTACACCTTTGGCCCTACGTTCCGTGCAGAGAATTCAAATACATCTCGCCACTTAGCTGAATTTTGGATGGTAGAGCCAGAAGTTGCGTTTGCTGATTTAGAAGATATCGCAAAATTGGCTGAAAACATGCTTAAGTACGTGTTTAAAGCGGTATTAGAAGAACGCCGTGACGACATGGAGTTTTTTGCTCAACGTATCGAAAAAACTGCGATTAGCCGTTTAGAAGAATTTGTTGAAAAAGACTTCGCACAAGTTGATTACACAGACGCTGTAGAAATTCTAAAAGCATGTGGCAAGAAGTTTGAGTACGCTGTTGAATGGGGTGTAGATTTACAGTCTGAGCACGAGCGTTACCTAGCAGAAGAACACTTTAAAGCACCGGTTGTTATTAAAAACTACCCGCGCGATATTAAAGCATTTTACATGCGTCAAAACGAAGACGGTAAAACTGTTGCGGCTATGGACGTAGTGGCACCTGGTATTGGTGAGATCATTGGTGGTTCACAACGTGAAGAGCGTCTTGATGTATTAGATGCACGCCTTGACGAAATGGGCTTAAATAAAGAAGACTACAGCTGGTACCGCGACCTACGTAAATACGGTAGCGTGCCACACTCTGGCTTTGGTTTAGGGTTTGAGCGCTTAGTTGCTTATGTTACCGGTATGGGTAACGTACGTGATGTGATTGCATTCCCACGTACTAAAGGCAGCGCAACGTACTAAGCCACGCTTTGTGACGTTAAATAAAAAACCAACCTAAGGGTTGGTTTTTTATTGTCTTTATCTAAATCTTTATAAATATCTTGCGTTTATAAAGCATATTTGACATTAACTAAAAGCCTATAACATGTAATAAAGCAAAGGTGAACTATGCCAATTTAGCACTCATAACTAAAGCGAGTTGCTCATACATCCCCCCCCCCAGTGGAGCTCGCCAATATTTACGTGTGATGCGCTCTGTACCCAGACACCCGCAAACCCAGAAACACAACAACGGCGTCGCCCCGCGCGCCTTT
>NZ_PNCN01000109.1:0-15505 GCF_005886135.1 Pseudoalteromonas sp. S4741
TTAACCTGAACTTTGGTTAAGAGATTTACTAACGTATTGAATCAAAATTGATATTTATGTTTATTTTCTCTAGCCAGTGATTTCCAGTGAAAACAAGGCGAAATTACGCGTCAATAGCTCGCCTATTGCAAGTAAATTCAACGTAGTTAGCGCTGTAAATAGCTGCTTGAGATAGATTTATTATCCAGAGTTCAGGTTAAATAAGTATTATTTTGATAAATAGTGCGCAGCAAGCTTTTCTAAGAAAGTATAAAGCTTATTGTTCATTTTACTATAGTCATGACTTAAGAGCTTTTCGGGCTGTTCAACAAAGCGGTAATTATGGGCATTGGTTAAATCATCGTTGGCAATGAGGAGGGTAACCACCTCGGTGGTCAATTCCATGTAGCATTGAAAACCAAAGACTAAATCGCTATAAGCGACTATTTGCCTTGGACAACCTTCGCTATTGGCAATAATACTGGCTGTAGTAGTCAGCCTGGCATATCGTTATGCCAATGCCCCACATTAAGCTCACTGCCAAAATGGCTAAATAACGGATGATTCAAACCTGCATCAGTGAGGGTAATCGCAAACTTACTAATTTCCTTTTCTGGACTAGGTTGATAAGCCGCGCCTAACGCTTCACCAATTAATTGCGACCCCAAACAAACGCCCAACTCTATTTTGTTTGCCGTGATCATGCTGGCAATAAAGGCTTGTTCTTTTTTGCTATCAAAATAGGCGCATTCTGCAAGCTATATAGCGGGCGATTGTGGCCCACCCATTACAATTAAAAAGTCTATATCATCAGCATGTTGCGGTAAGTGTTCAGCTTAATAAATACGGGTATAAGACAGCGTATGACTATTCATTTTAGCCCAAGCTTCATAAGCGCTTGGCGCTTCAAAATGTTCATGAATAATAAAGTGAATGTGCATTATCGCTTCCTTAAAATATTATCTTTTTAATAAGTAATGGCCACCGGATATAAGTGACCATGTAATAGCAATCAAAAATTAAGTAAATTAGCTGGAGAGTATTGATCTGTCAGCACCTTAGTATCACTTGGCCAATCTTTACCATCTTTAGTGAAAAACATACGCTGGCTAATTGCCTTTATATCTACGTCATAAGGAGCAAGTAACGGAGCTAGCTGCGTCACCCGCTGTGCTATTTGTTGCTCTGTAGGGATATTGCTATAACCAGCCAAAATAATACGATTACTGTTATTATTGGCTGTTACATTAATAAAATCGCCAAATACCGCATGATAGGTTGCCGACTCATGTTCATAGAGTTTACTTGATGAAAACGTGTTAGCAGCAACAATTCCGCCTTCGGCTAATACGCTTTTTATCTCTTCAAAAAACTCTTTTGTGAGTAAGTGCTCAGGAATGTAGTCGCCATTAAACGCATCCAAAATAATCCAATCAAATTGCTGTTTTTTAAGCGCCGCACGTTTAATAAAAATACGCCCGTCTTGCACTTTAGCAGTTACGTTATCGGTTTCTATAAAGTTAAAATAATCGCGCGCCACTTTAATTACCGCAGGGTCTATTTCAACATTTTCAATGTATGCCTTTGGGTATAGCTCATGAATCATATTAGAAAGCGTACCGCCACCTAAACCAATAATGAGCACTTTTTTAGGGTTATCAATCAGTAACAAACTAGAAAAAGCCAGCTTAGTGTAGTTAAACACGAGTTTTTTAGGGTCGCTAATGTACATGCAACTTTGGCTGCTTTGTCGAGTTTTTTCATCAAACTTTAAACAGCGTAAATCGCCAGTTTCTTCAACAAGTAGATTTCGATACAAGGAGCGCTCTTTATGCACAACATTAGCTGCACTGTATGATGAAAACAGTAGCGCCGTAATACAAACAAACAGGGATTTAAACTTAAGCATAAACGGCCTCTCGTACTTTAAGTTTGTCAAAGGTAATGGCAATTAGCCCAAGCGTGCCTAATACACCAGCAAAACCTAAAATAATCGCGTTAACATCAAACGCCAATACCATATAAAAAGAGGTTATAATGGTGCCCAGTGCGCTGCCTAAGGTACTTACAAAATAAAGCCCGCCAGCCACTTGGCCGCTGCGCTCACTGTTTGTAACCAGCAAACGTACGGAGTAGGGCGAGATCATGCCTAAAATAATGGTGGGTATAAAAAATAACGCGGTTGAGGCGAGTAACGAGCCATAGCGACTGTCTTCAATATGCGAAAAAATAAATGCCATAATTGGCTCAGCATACAAAGCAATGGGTAGTACCATAATACTGGCAACTAAAAAGATTAACCCATATTTGGTCAACGAAGGATGACGAATAGACAGCTTACCCCCCAGTAAATACCCAAATGATAAGCTAAGCATAAATACAGTAATAATACTGCCCCAGATATGTACACTACTGCCAAAGTAAGGCGCTAAAATGCGCCCACCTAATAGCTCTATTCCCATAATACTAAAGCCACTACTAAACGCTAAAAAGTAAATTAATGCATTTGTTTTTGTTAACATTATATTGTTCTTATTGTGTTATTTTTATCCATCTTAACGTGATAGCTGCATAGTCGCTAGTGTAAAAATTAGACGCATACATAGAGCGCAAAAAACATTTTGTTATAAAGTAACAAATGCTGTAGTTTAAGTTATAATATAACATTACCAAAAGCATTTTATGAAGTACTTATTAATTTACTTAGCCTGCTTAAGTGCAAGCGCACAAAGCATTGCCCAAAGTCAACCAATAGAGAAAATTGCGGTTACATATAAACAAGCTTACCGAGGCGATATTCCTCAAAAGCAAATGCCACAATCAATCGAAACCCTCGATAACGCGGTACTTGATCAAAAAGGAATAACTCAATTACAAGATGCGCTGTATTTTTCTGCCAGTATTTCACGTAAAAATAACAGTGGCGCGTTATGGGATAGCTTTTCGATTTGTGGATTATCGGGTAACGAAAACATGCCATCGGGTTACTTAATTAATGGTTTTAGCGGTGGACGCGGATTCAGCGGCCCTCGTGATGTATCAAACATTGAGTACATTGAAGTATTAAAAGGTCCAGGCTCCGCACTTTATGGCCGCTCAGAGCCCGGCGGTACAGTTAATATCGTGACCAAAAAACCTCAATTTGAGCAACAGGGTGAGCTAAAACTTAGCTTAGGTAGTGATAATTTTAACCGCGTTGAAGGTGACTATACAACCAGCATTTTTAACGTCTAGTTATTTATAGTTTTTCACCCAAAGCGTCTTAATGTAGTGGTTAAGGCGCTTTTTTTTGGATAATAAGTAGCTGCTTACCATCTTTAAAGATACTTTTACTTTTTTAGGTAGCTATCTTGTTTATAACATTTTAGGTACGCTGCATTTTAAATTATGTTATAAATATTACACTAAAATACAGCGACTCCGGTTAGATTAAAGGACAAAAATCAATGGATAAAAGCAGCAATAATGTCTCGTTAATTATCTTTCTTATTACGGCATGTTTATTGTTACCCTTTCTGGAGAGTATGCATGGTGGAGCGCTTTGGGGTTTAAATTGGCACTCTCCACGGCTTATGGATACATTAAGCCATAATTTACTTTATATAAAATTGGTGTTGGTAATTACAGGTTTAATATTACTGCTCGCCAAATCTGAAAAAATTAAAAGCATAATTAAAAATAAAATCGCTCAGTGGTTGTTCTTTATCATTCTTACATTAGTCGGTGTAATACAAATTCCTTTTTTGTGTTTAGGGATTTTATTCAATGGTTCTTCATTATCAACCCCTGATTATATTCATAAACAAAGCACGTTTACTGATCGTACTATTTATATTTACACCGCAGACCCTGGCGCGATGGGGAAAGCCTACCATTATGTGTATTTAAATTGCCCGCTAGCATTTGGCCGTTATGAGCTAAAACAAATTGCTAAACTCAATTGGATGCGCGAATACACTTTTTACATTGAAAAGAATAACCTAATAGTAATTAATAAAGATCCTGCTGGTTTAACGCATACTTTCGATATGAGTAACGTAACCTGTTCGAGCTAATACCTCCTTTTTATAATTAGCTTAGGTTTCTGGTGTTGAATACGCATGCCTTAAGTGCCTTTAGTAAACCAATATTGATTTAAGCGCACTCTTTTGAAAATGTATGAATAGTGTTATTGAAAGATATGAGCAGTACAAAGATCACGGGGCGTAAACCCCCTTTACACTATGGCGCAATACGCCGTGTTTTTAGTGCTTTATATACCAATCAGCTTAGACATAGAAAAATTCAATCCGTTAAATTATTCAGATATTTATACTGATTGGTATATACACAACTTTTAATATTAATTAAAACTGATAGCTTATCCGAGCCGAAACATTACGTCCTGGTTGGCTATATTGGCTAAAATCAGTGCCTTTGGATTGACCAGCAATAAGTTCAAACGGTACGTACTCTTTATCGAGTAGGTTAAGTAAACCTACATTCATTTGCCATGCTTGCCACTGATAATTTGCATATAAATCAACAACACCATAACCGTTACCTTGTGTTGTTTTATTACCATTAGTATCAAGTACTACATCAGACTGCGCCTTAGCTAAACGCCAAGCAGCGGTCCAATTAACATTGCCAAACTCAGTGCTTACCAATATAGAACCATTTAACGGGCTAATACTAGTGAGTGGCTGGTCAGAGTCTTTGTTTTCACCATCTACGTAAGCAACATTGGCCTCTAATAAAATATCGTCGGTAACATACATAGCAATACCAGCTTCTACACCGCTGATCTGGGTTTCGCTAATATTTTGGTATTGGTAAAATGTTTTATTTACATTAGGAATATAAGTTGGTTCAACACCCGCAATTGTTGTTTCGATAAAGTCATCATAGGCAGCATAAAAAGTACTTAGATTTACACTAATATCGCTACTAGCGTATCTTAATCCGATCTCAAATGAGTCACTGCTTTCAGGGTCTAAATCTGCGTTTGGTAATATTTGATAAAATGGCTCAACACCATGGCTTTGATAGGCTTGGTCGTGTGGCGGTATTTTAAAGCCTCGAACATATTGCCCATACCAAGATAAATTATCGTCTACCTGATAAATCACACCCAGCTTTGGTGAAAACGCAGATTCGGTAATATCATCAAGCTCGGTGTCAGCGTATAGCGCATCTTTTTTAGCTTCAAGTGCATAATAATCGTAACGAATACCCGCAACTAACGACCAATCAGTCTCATTAAATTTAATACTGTCTTGCATATATACACCAACTAAAGAAGTATCGGCGCCAGGAAATGCTTTTTGTTTTTCATTCGTAAAATCAACAGTACCATCATTTAATACACGGGTTTTTAAGCGTGGTCGTGTTGTATCATATAAATCAATATCGATTCCATAAACAAATTCATGCTCGGTATTTTCTCCTTTAATTTCCTTATTAAATACCGCTTTTAGGCCTAAAATATCTTGCTCAAACCCGTAGTCATTATAATCAATGTAATTTCTAGCCGCGCTTATTTGGTCACTTTGTTGCTCGTAACGACTATAGGATAGTTGCCCATACCATTTATCAAATATGGCTGTTGCCATATTTGAATCATAATCGAGTGCAAATGAGATATTTGTATCTTCGTCTTCGGTTTCTTGAATGGATGGAGTGATTACTTGCTCTGTCGTTTGGTTAAAGTAATCTAAGGTGTACTTAAGGGTTCGTTTTTCATCAAATTTTTGCTCAACTTTAAGTAGTAAAGCGTCCGAGCGGGCATCGTAACCTGGTAAATTTTCAACGTAATTTTGTACTTCTTCACTATCGCGATGGCTATAAACAGCGCTAATAGCAAAGTCACCTAAATCTTTTGCTGCTGTAATATCAGCAGCAACCTGATTGCTTTGGCCTTGGTAGCCTAACGCTACTTTTACCAAGCTTTGTTGATCCACTAAATAATCACTTGGATCTTTAGTTGTTATTACTACAATTCCCCCTAGTGCATCAGAACCATATAGCGATGATGCCGCCCCTTTTGCAACTTCAACTTGTTTAACACCAGCAACATCAAAGTAGTTTCGACCCACTAAATAACCGCCGCCGCCAGCGTAGCCATCATTTGTGCGTCTTCCATCTTTAATAAAAACAACTCTGTTGCCACCAACACCTCGAACAGTTAATGTTTGCGCGCCTGCGCCACTGCCAGTACTTGAGATACTTGGATCGTATTTAAACATAGTTTGTAAATCTACAGCGAGCTGACGCTCAATATCTTGTTCGGTAATAACCGTTACTGAGCCAGTCACATCTTCTAGCTTTTGTTCAAAACGAGAGCCACTAACCACAATATGATCGTCAATAACATTTTCGGCCAGTGCGCTACCAGAGCTAATTAACAAAGAGGCTAATGCTGTAAATTTAAAAGAAAAGGGATTCATCTCCACTCCAAGTGATAATAGTTATTATTTACTTTTAAATGGTACAACTAACCCAAAATAATATCAATTGATTATGATAATCATTTTCATTTAGATTAAAGTGGTTATAATACTAAAAAATAAAATCGGAGTTTGTTATGAAGTACCTAATTTTTTTTCTGGCTTTAGCCACTCAATCAGCACTCGCGAAAGACCGTGTGATCAGTGCTGGCGGCACATTAACTGAAATAATCTACGCACTAGAAAAACAAAATAGTTTAGTAGCGGTTGATCAATCAAGTATGTATCCGCAACAAGCAACACAGTTGCCACAGGTAGGTTACTATCGAGATCTAGCCGCTGAGGGAGTGCTTTCAATGCGCCCAACTACGTTACTTGCACTTGAAGGAGCAGGAAGAGAGCAGGCGCTAAAGCAAATAGAAGCAACCGGAGTGAAGGTTATTCACTATAAAAAGCCGACTTCTGTAAATGAACTACTTGAACTAATTAAGCACCTTGGTAGTGATTTAGATGCAAACCTAAAAGCTCAAAATCTGATTACTAAAATAAAAGCATCATTACCTAATAAAGTAAAAACACAGACCCACAACGCTTTGTTTTTACTTTCAGCTAATGAGCGTGGGCTCGTCGCAGCAGGGCAAGAAACGGTGCCCAACTTACTGTTTAACTATGCGGGCATTACCAATATAGCTGCTACGCATACAGGCTTTAAAGCAATTAACAGTGAAGTACTGGCTGTAAATCAGCCCGATTTTTTAGTGGCGCCAGCGCATGTTGTGCATAGCCTTGGTGGTAAAAAAGCCTTTTGTAAACAGCCTACACTTCGTTTATTAAAAGCAGCGCAAGAGTGTCAGTTACTGGTCATGGACAGTTTACTTTCACTGGGCATGTCGCCGCGTATTGCAACTGCGATTCAAGCATTGCATGAGTATAAAACACGCTTATGAGCACGTTAACTTTGAATCGTTTTAACGCCATAACACTCAGTAACCCGCATAAGTGGATGCTATTAAGTTATGGCTGCATTTTTGCTCTAGCATTACTTAGCATAGGCTATGGAGCGGCAGGATGGGATTGGCGCTTAGCGATTGCATGGCTAGCTCCTGAGCACTTTAGTCAATTTGATGCGCTACAAATTAATGTAGTTACACAAATACGTCTGCCTCGTTTTGTCCTTGCTGTGATGGTGGGTTTAGTACTTGCACAAACAGGGGCTGCAACCCAAGCGCTATGTCGTAACCCGCTTGCCGATCCCTCTATTATTGGTATAAGCGCAGGCGCTGCAATGGTCGCGGTTGCTTTTATTGCCCTTAGTGCACAATTTAATTTTAACGCCCAACACTACTTACCTTATGCCTCATTTTTGGGCGCTTTATCAGTAACGTCGCTGGTATATTTAGTCTCAAAACAACAAAAGCAAATTAATATCAATACGCTTATATTAGTCGGTGTCGCCATTAATGCATTGGCATTTGCTGTTATTGGGCTATTAAGTTTTTATGCCGATGACAGCGCACTTCGGTTAATTAACTATTGGACCATGGGCTCATTAGGCGGTGCGAGCTGGGATAATATAAAACAGGCGAGTCCTTTGCTTTTACTGAGCCTTATCGGGCTATGGCGATTAAAAGAGCCAATGAATTTACTTCTTATTGGTGAATCACAAGCCCAATACTTAGGCGTCGATACCAGCAAGCTTAAACTATACGTCATTATATTAGTTGCATTGGGCGTAGGTGCGGTGGTTGCGCTAACAGGTTTAATTGGCTTTGTTGGTTTAGTTGTCCCTCACATCGCACGCCTCATGGTTGGCCCACACTTACGAAATATGCTGCCACTTTGTATGCTTTTAGGTGTGATTGTGTTGCTACTTTCAGATTGGTTAGCACGCTTGGTGGTTATGCCTGCGGAGCTGCCGATAGGCATTATAACGGCGTTACTTGGCGCTCCACTATTTATATATTTAATCATTAAAAATAAGCGAGATTGGTCATGATCACGTTTAACAACCTCAATATAGGCTTTAACACGCATCGTGTTTTAGAGGATATTAGCGGCAATATCCAAGCAGGACAACTTGTCGCACTGATAGGCGAAAATGGCGCAGGTAAATCGACCTTACTGCATACTTTGGCAGGCATGCATCCCTTTGAGGGAGATATACTATTTAATACCCAGCCTTTGCATTCATTTTCTAAAGAGCAATTAGCTAGCAAGCGAGCTGTAATGATGCAAAGTAACCATGTTGGCTTTGATTTTAGTGTATTTGAACTCATTGCTATGGGTCGCTATCCCTATACAGAGTCTCTTAAAACACAAGCCAATAAAGTGCAAAAATATGCCTCACTTATGGATTTAACCCATTACCTAACACGTCGAATGAGTGCGCTTTCAGGCGGCGAACAACAGCGTGTTCATATGGCGCGCACATTAGCCCAGTTAGATGCTTTTACTGCGCAAACTGAGCCTAAATTAATGTTACTCGATGAGCCAACATCAGCGCTAGATATGCGTCATCAACATACTTTACTTAGCTGTGTTAGAACCTTTGTAAAGCAAGGAAACAGCGCCATTATTGCTATACACGATCTTAATTTAGCAAGCCTTTATGCAACCAACGCTATTTTATTACACAACCAAAAAGTGCTGCAAAGCGGGTCTATAAATACCGTTTTAACAGCACAAAACTTACAACAAATGTACGCCATGAAATTGCACGTTAACCCTCATCCTTATAACGATGCGCCCATGGTTTTTTCTCAACGTCAGGAGTTTTTATGAGAGAACAAGCATTAAACGACGCACGTACGCTCGTTTTTAAAACCCATGCCGGCGTAATGTCGACCATTTCAAATAATTTACGCGGCTATCCGTTTGGCTCTGTTACACCTTACATGGGTGACGAACAAGGTCGCATCTACTTTTTTATTAGTGACATAGCTCAGCACACCAAAAATTTAAAACAGGACTCACGCATGAGTCTAACTATTTTTGATGCCGCCGATTATGGCGATCAAAACGAACATGGGCGAGTAACACTCGTAGGTGATGGCTCTATTGTGGCAAAAGAGCAAAGCGAAGTGCTACTTGATAAATATATAGCTTTGTACCCTGAGGCTGCAAGCTATCGCAATGCGCATGATTTTCAGCTTTGGCAATTAGATGTAGTGCGGGTGCGTTATATTGGCGGTTTTGGAAAAATATTTTGGCTTGAGCAAAACGAGTGGCAAGCTCAGCCTAAAAAGTGGGATGAAAGCCAGCAGCAAAGCATGATCACTCATATGAATGAAGATCATCAAGATGCTATGTCGCTGATATTAATGCAGCACTATAACGTAGCCGATAACACCCCAATAATGAGCGGCCTACTACCCACAGGCTTTTATATACAAAGCCACAAGCGTAATTACTTTATTAATTTTGCGAACGAGTGCGATAGCCCATTAGAGATACGTAAAGCGCTGGTTGAGCTAACCAACCAAGCTCGAAGTAAATAAACTAAATACATGACGACATAGTTAACCTGAGCCCTGTTTAAGAAATTCACTAACTATGTCGTTATTTTATAAGCAGGCTGTTTGCTCGCCTCGTTTAGCTAACGCTTTAAATGCAGCTTGTTGATGTGCTTTTTGCACATAGCGAGCAGGCAAAGCGTTAACTTCTAATTGATAACCACTTTGCTCAGATTGTACTTTTGATACTGGCGATATCCATACAATATTAAGCTCTGGGGCAATTCGCTTAATTACCCGCGCTATGCCTTCACCATTTCTCACATGAAAGTCACCGGCTAAATGTATAACCTGCGTGCCCTTATTTTGACTAATATAGTTAACGATAGACTCAACCATGGTTTCGTCCCAAGTAACTTGCGCGGCGTATAGTTTTTCGTTTTTACTCGCCGTTCCATGATGCATGGATTGCATAAAGCGTTCTTTATAAAGGCTTGGAGAAATATCTATCTCTTTTGCAATAAAACTGCGCTGCTGTGCGTCGAGCTTATTAATATAATTAATACCTTGGCGACCAATACAGGTAACAATATGCTTAGGCGCATTTGCAGCTATTACATCGCTATTTTGCATCTTCGCCAATTCCACTAACGCACGATAATCACTCTTATAATTAGCCCAAGCCTTAGTGTTATCAATTAGGTATTGTTCGCCAATTTTACTCTCAAGATAAAGGTTTAGTGTTTGCTGATCAGCGCGGCTAAATTGCTCAAGCGATAGAGCAATAGGCTTATTTTGCGTGCTTAATTGCTGAAATAGCTCAGCTTGAAATAAGTGCACACCGGGGTGTGTATGCCACTCACCGACTAAAATAACATCGGCATTCAAAAGCGTGGACTCTGACAATATTGAATTAACTCGCTGGCCATTTGCGTTATAAAGCCCGTAATTATACAAGGATGAACTTTGAGATACTGATACTGTGTTTATACTGCAGCCTGATAATCCACTGAATAAAACAAGTGCTAAAAATGGGTTTTTCATATCGGTTTTTATAAAAATAAGAATCAAAACAATGAAGTTAGTATACACAACAAACTGCTTCAAACCCATAAATGCAAATAAAAACAATTATCATTTGATGTTTTGGAGTTTCTGTTTTACAGTCTTAAAAAATATACAGATATGGAACGTACCATGGCCTTACCTTTTTTATGTGCTCGACACAAACAACATGTTTTATGTCAACCAGAACAAGCAATTATAGATATTCAAAACGCGCAGCTAAGTGGCGAAGCGCTGTTTAAACGATACCAATTTGCACAAGCATTGCCGTACTTGGGGTGTGCACTTGAAAGTGCGTCCTTGTTAGCTCAAATGTATAATTGTGCAAACAAACAGCAAGTAGTACAAATTACCTCACTTACAGAGCGCCTTTATTCCACACTTCACTTTTTAGGCGAACAAATTGCTGCGCACAATGCACTCATACAATCTATTAATCTGCTAAACGAGATATTGTATAGCGATGATGAATATCATGACTTAGCGCTTTCATGCATTACACAGCTAAAAAAATTAGCACTGCAACATCCTCCACACCTTACTAAGCACTAATTTTTATGGCAATAAGCAACGCGCTAAACAAAATTGGGTTAACTTTTTATATTAATAATGGCTAACATATCTTCTTCGTCTTCATCTAGGCCAACTTCTTCAAACCCAAAACTAGAATAAAAATCCTTAGCAACAGGGTTTTGCGGGTTATAACAAATCTCGATTTGTTCAAGCTTAGAAGTCGTTTTAATCTCTGCAATTGCCATGAATAATGCTTGGCGGCCAATACCTTTATTTTGATGATGTTTATCTACCATAAAACGCCAAATAGAAACCTTTGTAGGGGTTTCTTGCACCCATATAAAAAAGCCTACAGGCTTATTATTTTTGCTAAATAACCTGAACTCTGGTTAAGGGATTTACTAACGTATTGAGTCAAAATTGATATTTATGCTTATTCTCTCTAGCCAGAGATTTTCAGTGAAAATAAGGCGAAATTACGCGTCAATAGCTAGCCTATTGCAAGTAAATTCAACGAAGTTAGCGCTGAAAATAGCTGCTTGAGATAGATTTATTATCCAGAGTTCAGGTTAATTCGCTTTACAGGTATGCCCAACATTATAATGAGACTCAACAAGCGACCACATATTACACGCTACGTATTCTTGTTGCGCTTTGGTAACGTCTAAATCGCATACCTCTTCGTAATTAGCAGAGGTGACATCTTCCAATGAAATGTTCATTATTGTCCTTAATTTAAAACATGAAGTTATAAGTAGTTTTGTTTTATCACGTTATCAGCACTAATACATCTAGGCAATGTATTCTTTTAGGAACGAAAGGGCCGCAGTAATAAATACTGCGGCCTTTTTGTTTATAGTTAAACTTTTTAAACGAGCTAAGTTTAGTAAGCGCCTGCGCTGTATATAAGCTCGTAGCTGTGGCTGTAAATCTCAAGGATGTTACCAAATGGGTCTTCCATGTAGATCATGCGGTACGGCTTTTCGCCAGGGTAATAGTAACGTGGCTCTGGCATACGCTTTTTACCACCTGCAGCAACAATACGATCCGCTAAGCCTTCAACATCTGGGTCTTGTACACAGAAATGAAAGATACCGGTTTTCCAGTATTCAAAATTGTCTTTAGGGTTTTCTTGGTCTTTAAATTCAAAAATTTCTACCCCAATACGGTCGCCTGTTGAAAGGTGCGCTATTTTAAATTTTTCCCAATTTGGACCAAATACATCGGTACACATTTCGCCAATTGGGCTGTTGTCTTCAGTGATCACGGTAGGCTCCATTATGGTGTACCAGCCCATCACCTTAGTGTAAAACTCTACGGCTTTTTCAACATCCGGTACTGAAATACCAATGTGCGAAAAACTACGTGGATATGTATGACTCATAATAAATACTCCTACTTAACTATGTTTAGTTGATGGAATTAGTTTACGAACCGACCAACATTAAGTAAAATTATCATTAATCATCATTTTGAGTATGTTTTGTAATGATAAATCCTACATGGTTAAACACGTTTTGTACTTTAGTTGAGGTAAACCATTTTACCCAAACCGCCGAGCGCCTTTATATGACCCAGTCAGGCGTAAGCCAACATATAAAAAAGTTAGAGCAGCAAGTAGATTGCGCCTTGCTTGAGCGCCACGGTAAACAATTTACCCTTACCGTTCAGGGTCAAAATTTATATCAGCAGGGTAGTCAGTTACTCAAAGAATGGCAGTTTTTAGAGCAGCAATTAAAAGATGATTCACCTTGCAGCGGTTTAGTTAAAATACAATCGCCAGGCAGTTGCGGGCTGCAGTTTTACAATCAACTATTAGCATTGCAAGTAGAGCACAAGGAGCTAATTATAGATTACCGCTTTGCTCCAAATACCAGTGTAGAGCAAGCTGTGGCAAACCACAGCGCCGATATTGGCTTTTTAACTCAAGCGCCTACCCTTAGCGAAGTTACTAGCCATAAAATAGGCCAAGAACCTTTACTATTGGTAACACCGGCCGCAATAAAAAATCCAACATGGAGCGCATTAAATGAACTGGGTTTTATTAGCCACCCCGATGCAAAACACCACGCGCAGCTTTTACTTAGCGAAAACTACAGTGAGTTTGAGCATGTTGATCAAATTAAGCGCACGGGGTTTTCTAACCAAATAAGTTTAATACTAGAGCCGGTAAGTTTAGGGCTCGGTTTTACGGTTTTACCCGCACACGCAGTAAGTGCTTTTAATAAACCTGCGCTTATTAAAACGCATCATTTAACCAAACCAATTAGCGAAAATATTTATGTGTGCCATCACCGAAATAGGCCGTTAGCAAAGCGTATGCATAGCGTTATTGACGCAATAAAAGCAAGCTAGGGCACCCAAATCAGCGTCCGTAAAGCCCCTTTACAGTTTATGCTGCACGTTTAGATTTTTGCTTAAAACCAAGTAGGGTTAACTTAGTTTGCAAATACATTTTGTGTATTGCAAAAGTGAGTAAACTCATAAGCGCCATTAGGCACAAGGTTGGCACAAGCGACTGCGTATGATAACCAAACACACCCATAAACCAGCAAATAAGCACCCACTGAATAACATACAAAGCGGTAACATGTTTACTGGCATATAAAAGAGCACGTGTAATAGGGCCATTATATTTATCAGCAAAAATATACTGTATAGCCGCTAGGGCACATAAATTTAAGCCAATTAAATAGCTAATACCGCCGCCATTTAAATTGAAAAATTTGCCAAACTGACCTTTAAAATCAATGGCTAACCATATGCCGCCAATAACTAGTAAAGCAGCACCAAGTTGTGCACATACTTTATATAAGTACTCGGCACATTGGTGGTTACTAAGGTATAAACGACCAAATACATACCCCGTTAATATCGCACTTATCAAAAGAAATACCGGAAAATACACCTGATAGTTATTAGCAAAAAAACAAATCGCTAAAATAAGGTGAAAGCGTAAATTGCAGCCGCCTTACAAACTGGCTCAAAACTGCAATTGCAATGGCTAAACCCGCAATCCATGTTGTTTTTCAACGGTCAATATTAAGCACACCAAACAGCAATAAGCTAACTCCAGCCAGTTGTAAAATAATTGTAACCGCCCAGCACTGAGCGGACTTTGCCAGCCATACGCATTTATAAACGCCTCAGGCATGGTATTAAATACTTCAATAGGCAGCCAGGACTTGGCCGCATTCATTAAATAAGCAAGCAGTAAAAGCTGTATGCCACGCTTAATTAATAGCAAGGGTGTTTGCCTGCGCGAAAGCGCCATAAATAACCCCATTGCCACCAAAAACGAGGCGGTGCCTTTGCCAAGTATATGTACAACCGTACCAAATGCGCTTTCACTTTGAAGCGTAGTGGAGGCATACATCCATAAGCTATGCACAATAATCATAATGAAAACGCTCGCACCACGCGCAAGATCAATCGTTTTAAAACGTTGGTTCATTGGTATTAATGTCTTTTTTAGGGCAGGTTTGGCATTTGCTATAACAGGCTAAATAATAGCGGCAACAGGCTAAACGCTGGTTTTTTTCAGTAAATGGCGCATCAAGATTTAAGTGTTCACAAATAACGGTGTGCAGCTGACGATGGCAATTGTTGATATGTAAAGTAGTAGCAAGGGCTAAACTATGAGCTCGATCAATGGCGCTACTTAATGAATCGAGTAATAACCGTGCTTGTTCTTTTTTATCCAGCGCGTAGTCGGTATTTATCCATTCACCAACTTGGCTTATAAAATGAGTAAACGCTTTGGTTTGCTCAGTTTTACTTACTAACACGTCGTTATTCAGATTAAACCCACGACAAGAAGCGTAAATAACCTGAGCTGCACATAAGAAATGGAACTAAATGCCCTTGCGGTGATCAGATCTTTCGACCAAGAAACATAAGATTACCGAGGCAAGGGCATGAATAACTTAGATGCAATTTACCTAGGTGTCGATGATTTTTGTTTATTGTTTGAACCTCAATGGCTTAAACACCTAATAGAGTCAGGTGAAAAGCAAAGCATTAAGCCATCTCGACTATCCTCTAGCGAAGTGATGACTATATTAAATG
>NZ_PNCN01000011.1:0-40561 GCF_005886135.1 Pseudoalteromonas sp. S4741
ATCACAACTTGAATCCATCTCTTCATTATTAACTGATGTACATACACTAGATAAACTTAAACAGGTTCTTGACCCTGATATTCTTGAACAAGCATTTAAACATGCAGGTGTTGCTACTGTGCGTAAAAGGCGATTACCGCTAGAAGCTATTATGTGGTCTGTAATTGGAATGAGTTTATTCCGAAACGAAACCGTTTGGGATATCACTAATAGACTCGACATCTCTTTAATAGCCTATTAGCCACGCCCAACATGCTAACCCTCTAACCATGTTACCGGGTAATGTGGCAATTAGTGAAATAATAGAGCAGCGTCTGCAACATAAACAGCCATTTTCACTAGCCTATATCGATTTAAATCATTTTAAACAATTTAACGATTTGTATGGTTACGCCAGTGGGGACAGCGTGATAAAACTTCTGGCCGATGTGACTGTAAAAGCGTGTGCGCACAGCGCTAACTTTGTCGGGCATATTGGTGGCGATGACTTTATGGTGGTGTTTGAAAAAAAAGATGCGGTGGAGGTTTGTAATACCATTATCACGCAATTTAAACTGCAGTCACGCGTATTTTTTACGCCAGAGCATATTGCTGAAAAAGGGTATTGGACAACTAATCGAGAGGGCGAAAAGCAGTTTGTACCTTTACTTACACTATCGATAGGTTTAGTTGAGCCGGATCTGCAGCAGTGTAAAAATAGCCATCAAGTAGCGGCATTAGCCACAGATGCTAAAAAAGCAAAACGTTATCGTCACAGCTACTTATTTATTTGTAATCGAAAAAGGCCAGCACCCGCTGTTGTGCGTTTATCCAATAGTAAAAAAGTGGCTAACAAAAAGCAAAAAAGGAGCCTAGGCTCCTTTTTTAAGTGCGGTATTACGATTAACGTAATAACGACTCAGATAATACTGGGCGCATTTCACGAACAATCGCTTGTGTTAGCTTAGGTGCACCACAAATAACGTTACCGCTCACGTTGTAGTTATTACCGCCAGCAAAATCAACAACCATGCCGCCAGCTTCTTTAACTAATAGCTCGCCTGCTGCTGTATCCCACGGTTTTAAACCAATTTCAAAGAAACCATCAACACGACCCGCTGCAACATACGCCATATCAAGTGCTGCAGAACCTGCTCGACGAATATCAGCGGTATGTACGAATAATGCTTTAAACGCTTCAGAATAGGCATCTAAGTGGTGTTTTTGTTTGAAAGGGAAACCTGTTGCAAGAATAGAACCTGCAAGTTCAACCGTTTTAGATACACGTAAACGTTTGCTATTTAACTGTGCGCCTTGACCACGAGAAGCGGTGAAAAGTTCGCCTCGAATTGGATCGTAAATTACGGCTTGGTCTAAACGACCTTTAACTTTAAGTGCAATAGATACTGCGAAATGAGGGATACCCTTAATGAAGTTAGTTGTGCCATCAAGTGGGTCAACAATCCATTGGTAATCAGCATCCTTACCTTTGTGTTCGCCTAACTCTTCACCAACGATGCAGTGATCAGGGTAAGAACGTAAAATAGTGTCACGAATTACGGCTTCGGCTTCTTTATCAATGTTCGTAACTAAATCATTAGTGCCTTTTTGTTGCACTTCAACTTTTGATAAGTCTTCACTTGCACGAAGAATAAGCTTGCCTGCGTTACGCGCAGCGCGAACCGCAATGTTTAACATTGGATGCATGGTATTACCTTTGGGTTGTAAAAGAACGTTTATATATTTAAGCCGGCGTATTTTAGCGGTTTTTGCCATAAAGTAAACCATAAAGCCTAAATACTTGTGAGTGTTTTTTGTACAGGCATGATCTTTCAATATATTTATTGGAATGAAAACAGGCAATAAATTTGTAAATTAGCGCTTTACCTAAAGTTAACTTGAGGTTTTATGATGTTCTATGTTCAATTAATAGGAAGAAAGTTATGAAATTAGAACACGTAAATTTAGTTGTTAGTGACATAAACGCCATGCTTAAGTTTTACCAAGCAGCGTTTCCCTATTGGTCAATTAGAAGTGGGGGGGGGAAGGAACCTGATATGGCAAACCAAGACGCTGGGTACATTTTGGTGATAACGATCAATATATTGCTATAAGCGATCATGGGGAAGGGGAAACTGCGACCTATCAGGACATCAAGTTGGTTTGGCACACTTTGCCTATGTAACCAATAACTTAAATGCAGTAATAGCGCGCCTAAAACATGCGGGCTTTGCAATAAGTAAAGAAGGTGCTGTAAATCCATTTAGAAAAAATTTTATTATATTGACCCTGCAGGGTTTGAGGTTGAGTTTGTAGAGTACATGAGTGATGTACCTAGTGAACGAAATAACGACTTATAATATGAATGAAGCCAACTATTATGGCTTCATTCAATGTTTAGCATATTTAATAATGTTTACCATTCATGCCAAGTTGAGTTTTTAGATCATTTGCAAAGTTAATAAATTTTTCTTTAATAGTGCGTTTAACTTTAACTTCCACAGAGCCTAAAACAGTTTTTCCTTCAATGTGAATCGTTGGCCCTTGGCGCTTATTTAGTGACACTTTTTTATTTTCAAAACTGCCTAAAATACAAAACATTTTAGAAACTACATTAACGTGCTCTGGTACATATATTTCTTCGCTGCCAAAATAACAATTAACGTGAATAGTGACATGTTGGTGGGTAAAAATAGCATCCGTAAAATCAAGATTGACTGACCCCATGTAGTTTTCTATGTAAATGTTTTGAGGAACTACCCATTGGCCGCTTCGTTCACTCGAACCAAGAATGCTTCTTAATGTAAGTGGCTCTTCATCAGTCTCATGCTGCGCGCTATAATTAGGTGCAAATTGAGAGTGCTTTTGCGCCTTATATTGCTGGTCAGTATTTAAGGTTAAATCTTCAACGAGATCCATAAGTGCTTTATTGTCACTCGCTGCCATGGCGTCGTCTAAGCGCCTTTCAAATGCTTCTACAGAAATAACACCATGGCTGTAGTTATAAATGAGCTGATCAATCACTTGCTCACGAACTTGCTCAATAGGGCGGTCTTCAATTTTAACAGACATTTAAATTATCCTTTTATGGTTGCTGGTTATTTCAAAGCAAGCCTTATACCAAATACTAAATTTTTTAAATTCAGTGGTTTATGATTTTTGGTTTTTGATTCTTTATTATATTAACGACAGATTAACCAAATATACAATTATTTAGTAAGTTTCGCTATTCGAGAAACTTTTACGCAATAGTCTGTAAATGTTTACTTAGTAGGTTTAAGCCAATATCTACTATTTTAAAATAACTTATTGAAATTAAAGGTTAAAAAATGTTGGCCCGATGCTCGCATTAGCTTAAGTGTCTTTAATCAAAAGGAGAACGATTATGAAAACATTTAATAAGTCTATGATTGCAGCCCTAGTATTAGGAACAACCGCAATGGGCGCTCAGGCAAGCAGTTGGGAAAACGAAAGCAAAGATGCTTGGATTGATGGGAAAGCAGAAACAGTATTGCTTATGAACACCAATCTAAATAACTTTGATATCAACACGGACGTAAAAAACGGCAAGGTAATGCTAACAGGTAAAGTAAACAGCGAATTAGATAAAGAGCTTGCTGAAGAACTCGTGCTAAGCCTAGATGGTGTAACTGACGTTGAAAACAGTCTAACTGTGGTAAAAAACACCGACATGAAGAAGCATGATTCTAAAATGATGGGTAACGACACTGAAAGTGATTTAACCGATGCTAAAATCACTACAGTGATTACAACACGTTACTTATTTGATTCTGAAGTAGGTGGTACAGACATTGATGTTGATACCGATAATGGTGTGGTAACTCTAAAAGGTACAGTTGAGTCTGATGCTGAAAAGCAATTAGCGATGGAAATTGCTAAAAACGCTGAAGATGTTCGCAAGGTAGTGGATGAATTAACTGTTATTGCAGAATAATACACTATACTAAAGCCCAGCCCTGCTGGGCTTTTTGCTTTGCTAACATTATAAGGATTAAATTATGGATATCATTAGAATTATTTTTTCTATTTTATTACCACCACTGGGTGTGTTTTTACAGGTAGGACTAGGGATGCATTTTTGGTTAAATATTTTGCTAACCTTACTCGGCTATTTCCCTGGATTAATTCATGCGATTTATATTATCGCCAAAAAATAATACCCTATCGCAGTAATACATTTAATACTGAGTTGCTAATTGCCATCGTAAGGTACGTGTATTAGTTACTCAGACTACTATTATTTAATGAGTTCGTTTCCTCAACGTCACCATCAATAAATCTAAAAGCTTACTATTTGAGCAGTTAGCCCTTTGATTGTTAAAATAAAGCTTTTTGCTAGTGACAAGCCCCTAAAAACTTTTTATACTGCAACCCGCTTTAGTCGCTCTGTGGCTAAACGCTTCAAAAAATTAACTGCTTACAGTTATACAAAGATGGCCCCTTAGCTCAGTTGGTTAGAGCACACGACTCATAATCGTTAGGTCCCCAGTTCGAGTCTGGGAGGGGCCACCACTTTTCAAAGCTTTCCAAGTAAACACCTACTAACCGAAATTACCCTGTGCTACCTCTGTGCTACTTTTAGTATAGCGGAAAACATCTCTATATGCTTGATATGATTAATCCCTTACCTTTTACTGAGCTTCACTTCTAAGCAGGAAAGCTTGTTGCTATATGATTGGACATTGTTTTGCTTGATAGTGGTCAACATTTAGGTAAATCATTTTCCCATCAAGTCAATGCTATAATATTTATCGTTCTAAGCAATAGGAAGGGAATGATGGATACTAACGAATACTACTTTCTAAAGAGCTTTTTAAAACCTAAAAGCTTATCGAAAGTGTTGAGTATGAGAGATTGGACTAGTTACTTAGGTCGTGATGCAGAGCTCGCTTTAATTAAATATGAAAAAGAGGGGGTTTTACAGTCAGCTAATACTCAGGAAGTTGTCACAGCGACTTATTCTGCTCCAAAGTTAAAAAATATTTCTCAAAACCTTAACCTGCCAACTTCTGGTACAAAACCTGTTTTAGTTCGTAGGATTTTGGAAGCAGCACCAAATTATTTTAATGGTAATTCATTAGAACATGATTTTTTGGTTTGTTCCTGTGAGGGAGCGAAACAAATTGAAGCTAAAGAACAAATCATTAAAAATGAAATGTTTGCTGCAATTGAGCTATCAGTAAATCAAGCTCAAAATAGAAACTTTGAAGATGCTTTTGAGCCAGTTAGGAAACATCAACTGAGTTTACCATTTCCATCAGGCTTAGGAGTTGACTGGTCTAATTTTGGTGGTTCAAGAGAGGTTTTTATAATTAATAATATTCTTGATGATTGGCCACTCATTCTTTCTGAGATACATCCTGATTTAAAGCCTATAGTGCGTCAAGGAGCAATCAGTATGTTTCTTTGGGGGTTAAAGCTGGGTGATGAATTAAGAAAGAAATTAGCTAGCAATGGAACTCACTTGGACCCTGATGGCGTATGTCGCATGATGTTATTCTTTGCACAAAACAAGTTTCGTATCTTTGATGCTAAATTAAAGTCTCAAGAACTTGGTATGCCGTATATCATGAAAACTATGCGGTTCGAAGGGGACTTTTGCTCTGCATGTGAAAAGCATAGGGTTGGGGATTATAGTCTAAGCGAAGTTCCGGAAATTCCGTTAGCTGACTGTCGGTGTAAAGGTGGTTGTACCATATCACTATCTGAGGCTCTTGATATAAACAAAATCACTACAACGTGAAAGACCTCGAAGGTGAGTAGTTCATATTTAATCCGGCAGTGCTAGTGAATTGGTTTGACTGTATCTGAGAGACTGCGTTGAGCGAGATATAATCATCCAGGAGATTTGCGTCAGTTAAGTAAGGCTAAGCTAAGAGAATATTTTCCCCTTTTCTATATGACGTAATCCCCATCCCTAAGAATATAATATAACTAGCAATGACTTATGCTTTTTGCTATTAATAAAAGCTCATAAAATAAGGATGTTTTCGCGCTAAAATTGGGAAAAATCCTCCGATAAAGCGGTTATGTGGCTATTGTAATTTCAAGGATGTGTCGTGATCAAAATTTGGAGTGATATCGAAAACCTTAATTGGGAAAACCTGTTATTGGGTAATGGATTTAGCATAGGAGTGAGCCCAAACTTTAAGTATGACTCATTGCTCAATGTTGCTGATGTCCAAAATGTAGGAATGTACCCTCATGCTCGAGGCTTATTCGATGAAGAAAAAATTGGAACAACAAATTTTGAAGAGGTTTTAAGAGTTATTTATCATGCTTATCTAGTGAATTTCTGGAATGTTGATGCGATTAAATCCCTGTATTTAAATGTCCGAAGATCTCTTATAAGGGCAGTAAAAGTTTCTCATGTAGACTATGAAGATGTAAATGTAGAACAAATTGAAAAGGTTTTATCTGGTTATAGGAAAATATTTACAACTAATTATGACCTAATACCTTATTGGTCAATAATGAGTAATTCCTTCAATGGATATTGTGATTACTTCTGGAATGAAGGATGCTCGTTCAATCCAAATAATACAGATATATGGAGGCGTCTTACGGCAATTTATTATTTGCACGGTGCGATCCATTTAAGAACGGAACCAGACGGAACGATTACAAAAGTCAGAGCGACGGGCGAGACGTCAATTAAAAAAATTATTGGTGAGAATGATCTAAAAAATATTCCTTTATTTATATCTGAAGGCAAGTCTGAAATAAAATTAAGGCGAATACGTGAAAATGACTACCTAAGCTTTTGTTATAATCAGTTGATGAAATTGAATGATAGCTTACTGGTTTATGGGCATGGTTTAGATAAAGAGTATGATGAACATGTTTTGAAAGCCATAAGATCAAGTTCAGTGAGAAAACTAGCAATAAGTGTTTTTTCAGGTATGCGACAAGAAGATAAAATTGTTTTTGTTAGCAATATAGATGCTTTTTTTGCAGATTCTGGTATTGAGCTTCATTTCTTTGAATCTGAGACACACCCTTTATCATTGAATCTGGCAGCATAACAAGCTGCAGCAACGGACTCGTCAACCTGTAACCTGTTTTGCATACTGCTAAGCAAGCCTTAGCTGTCTTTCAGGGCATAGCTTCACCAAAGGACTTGGAAAAATAATGAAGTATATCTATTTCCCCACAAGATTTGATCGGGATACATTATCACCATTTTTTGATGAACTAGATCAAAATTTGAAAGTCGATGATATATGTATCGATTGCACAACTTTAAAATACTCTTGTCCTACAGCTATGTTAGTTGCGGGTTCAAAAATTAGAGAGTGGATTACATATCGGCGAGAGAATAAATTGAATACTCGTAAATATGGTCATGAAGCTAACTCCAATGTTCATTCATATTTAAGGCACTTAGGCTTTTTTGATTTCATTACTATGGGAGGCGGAAATAAAGTTGGTGAGGCACAGGGTTCATCTTCATATTTGCCTATAACTAAAATACCCAAACCAAAATTTGATGAGTCGACTCAAGATATTGAAGAATGGTATAGCAGCATTATGTCTGTTGTAAGAGGGTTGGCCAGAGTTGTTTCTGGAACTGTTGAAGATACACAGGAAAATAGATTATATAATTATGCTTTTCGTGAAGTTATTCGTAATGTATTTGAACATTCAGGTGCAAATGAGTGTTATGTTTGTGGTCAGCGCTGGTATAACGGGCATGTAGAAATTGCTGTAATAGATGAGGGAGTAGGAATACCTGATTCACTTAGAAGTTCATTTGATGTTACAACTGATTCTGAAGCATTATTACAGGCTATTAAACCAGGTATATCTCGTACTAGTAATATAGATGACTCCTTAAATACATACGATAATTCGGGCTTTGGTTTGTATATATTAAGTGAAATAGCATCTTCATTTGGCTGGTTTGTTCTAGGTAGTGGTCAATCTCGTATTATTGGCTACCAGGGAAATACAGACGTCGAAGACTTGTGCTTTAAAGGAACATACTTTGGAATGAGGTTAAATAAAGCTCCAAGCCAATTCAGCTCTTTACTTGATGATATAATTTTAGTTGGTGAGGAAGAAGCTAAAGCAAGTGGTATAACTAAAAAAGCTTCTGGTATGTCTAAGTTAGCACTATAGAAAGCAAACAATTCCGCGCTACTTTTTAAGGCGGAACGGATGTCTATTCATGGCACAAACAGCTCTTTACCGTCAGATTTAATATAACTCTAAAAATCAAACCTGACAGATTGAGTTAAGATTTATTCAGTTAATGCTTATAGTAATTTTATATTCGGTAAAGCTTTATGCTCCTGATAAACTTAATAGCTTTTAACTATAATTTATAGCAACGGAAACAGGGTTACCTTAAATAAATTTCAGTAATTTCAGCCCTGAAATGACCTAGCTCTTGCGATACAGTTTCGAGAGCAGTTGCTCTACTTAAACCTAAACTTTTTAGCTCAGCCATTCTCTCTTGCGCATAGCTATGCCTAAGGCCATGACCGCCATTAGAAAAAAAGAGTGTGCGGCTAGATGCTTTCGAGAATGAGCATGACCATTTATGACCACCACCAATATCATAACGTTGCAAATAGTTAATTTCCCTATCACGAACCGTTATAGGCTGTGCTAAGCGCCTTTGTTCCAGCTGTATAGCTAATGCGTTAGGTATTAATACCTCTCGGATTAGGCCGCCTTTGCCTTTCACTGTATAAATACAACCTTCTCGACCAAGCCATTTGCTGTCTAGCGCTGGACGGCTATCAGCTTTTCGCTCTGATACTCTGGCAATTGTTAAAAGTTCATGAGCTCTTAACCCTGCTGCGTAGGCTATTTGTGTAGATAAATTATATTTTCTAGTTTGATGTTCACTGATTGCGTGAGCTTGAGCAGGAGTATATGCGCGAGACTTTTCGATTATCTCTTTTTCGGATTTTATTACGGTCAGCGTTTCTTTAGGGCCAAGTTTGCCACTGAGCTTAAACATAGCTTGAATTGCTTGCCGTTCCATATCCAACGTTTTTTGACCAGCAAACTCACTGCGGTAATCAAGATATTTATAAGCATCTTGAAGGCTCATACCCTGTACACCATTAATTCCAATATCTTTTGACCACCGAGCTATTTTTATAAGTGCAGCTTTATAACTTCGAGCAGTACCTAGAGATTTAATAATTTTGTGCTTAAATAAGTTTTTAGCTAGCTTTTCCGCTTGCGTTTCTGGTTTTGCGAACTTAGGCATTTTTATCAACCCACCGTTTTACAGTTGTCCAATGTGCTCTCACTCCTTTACGCAAGAGCCATCTTTGTAGGTTGGCTATATTCGTATCTTCTTCGTAAAGAGCCAGAAGTCGTTGTTTATGTTTATCGAGCTTGGATGGCTTAAATCGTTTTTTACTGATCAATTTTTTCTCATTTTTTAGGCGTAATGCTTCTGCTTTAGCATTAAAGGTCATAGTTATTCTCCGGTGTGATTGTAAGAAAAACTGGCTGATTAAGCTCAGCGGCTAACGCCTATTCGCCCCTGTTTTACGCATGCGTAAGGCTCGGACTGATCGCGCCTAAAAATCAAAAGACTTGGTTTTATAATGAAGCTGAAAGCTTCTGAAGTGGGGGTTACAGAGAATGTAACAACGTGTTGAAGGCAGCAGGAAAGCGCCTGTTTTTTTCTTGCCCGTAGGGCTTGATTAACATTTAGATTAGCAGCTTTAATTAATATTTCAATCTGCAAATAAAAATCTGCGTATAAGATGCTCTAGAGCCCATACCCCGCTATGTTCAAGCCTATTTTAGGCTACTACATAGCGGGGTATGGGCGAAGTCCAGAAAAGAGGAGGCAATTGCTCATGATGCCTCATTTATATTTTATTGAATTATAGTAATATTTTTGATATTTTCGAAACGCTTACGGGCAGATTTGGACTGCGCATCGCAGTTTTTGATTTATATGTTACTTTGTGTTTGCTACCTTATCGGCTCGTCCGGGTATGTTGACGATTCATCCTATCATCATTTCGCAAAAGAGTGCCCGTAAGCCCTCTATATTTAATAACTAGCCTAAAGGATTAAATGGTTGTCACAGCTCGAAGCTCTTCGAAAAAGTAAATCAATTAATGATTTAGCCCCTATTCTAGGTTATAAGCCAAAGTCTCTCGCGTTTATCTTATTCAAAATACCCGATCAAGATAAATATACCTGCTTTAATGTTGCAAAAAAGTCAGGGGGTAAAAGAGCGATATCGAAGCCGTGTGATAAATTAAAAGCGCTTCAAAGAAAGTTAGCCGATCTATTATACTCATGCTCGGATGAGTTAAAGCCTATAAACCAGAGTATAAAATCCTTCAAAGGAGGTAATAAGCAAATACCTCTGTCTGAAAGAGCTAAAAAATCAATTTCTCACGGCTACGAAAAAGGATTGTCTATAGCATCAAATGCTTCTATGCATACAAATAAACGTTATGTTTATAACATAGACATTAAGTCATTTTTTCCTTCTTTTAATTTTGGTCGTGTAAGAGGTTTTTTTATAAAAAATAAAAACTTTAGGTTACATCCAAAAGTTGCAACTCTGATTGCGCAAATAGCTTGTTTTGAAAATGAGTTGCCTCAAGGTAGTCCTGCCTCGCCAGTTATTTCAAATCTCATTTGTAAAAGTTTAGATATTGAGTTGTTGAGCATAGCCAAGAGGTATAGCTGTATTTACACTAGATATGTTGATGATTTAACATTTTCAACAAATCAGAAATTGTTCCCTAAAGAAATAGCAATAAAGCCTCGTTTTGGATTTGGGAGAGAGAATTGGCGACTAGGTAAGGAAGTAGAAGCGACAATAATCAAATCTGGATTTCAGATAAATACTAAAAAATGTCGAATGCAATACAAAACTTCTTCTCAGGAAGTTACTGGGCTTACTGTTAACAAAAAAGTAAATGTGCGTAATTTGTACTACAGAAATGTTAGGGCAATGGCTAATAGTCTGTTTAAATATGGTTTCTATTATCGACCAGCCCCTAGCACATCTAAAATTAGGGATGAGTCAAAAAAAAGCTTGTATCAACGTATTTACTCAATCTTCTTTCGACGGGTAGTCAGAGCGGCACCAACTAAAAAGAAAGTAAAACAAATAGAGTCAGCAGATCCGTTAATTGGAATGCTTGCTTATATTTTCAATATAAAGTCTTATCGTAATAAATTTGTACGTAGAGGTTTTAGACCTGATATTCATAATGGTATTAGGACAAAATCAAATGGAAGTATAACGTTTCCAACAGTTGATAGATCAGAGTCTTATGAAGATGATAACCACGTTATTGCTTTAGATGGCATTAAAAACCTTTATGGCAAAGTGCTGTTCTATAAGTATTTTTATGCTTTGGAAAAACCGCTGATCATAGGTGAGGGTAAGACAGATAATATTTATTTAAAATGTGCAATAGAGGGGCTTGCCAATACATTTCCTCAATTAGCTAAAAATAGCTCAGGCTCTCAGCAAGTTTCTTTCTTTAATAGAACGCCAACTAATACTGATATGTTAAGGCTTGCGGAAGGTACTCCAGGATTGGAGTATTTAATTAGTATTTATAAACGTTTTATGAGCTTTTATAAATGTGAAGGAAAACAACACCCTGTTATTTTTATAGTGGATAACGATGATGCGGGGCGTGGTTTTATTAATAAGGCTAGCAAAATTCGAGATCAAATTAGAAGTGCAAAAAAGGTTAAGACGCAAAGACACAAATACTATTATTTTGAAAACGTTTATATCGTCCCTATCCCCAAACAAAAGTTTAATGGAAATAAGGTAAAAGATATAGAAGATCTATTTGATGATTCAGTATTAGCAGAGAAGTTAGAAGGTAAATCTTTTTACAATAATAATAAAGGATTAGATACAAGTAAGCATTATGGTAAGGCCTACCTTTCTGAATATGTTATCAAACCCAATAAAAATAAAATAAACTTTAATGAATTTCAACCAATATTAGCAGATATAGCTGATATTATAAAAAGCTATGATAACAACAATCTTGACTAAGATTTGTCAAACTTTGCTAGTGAAAATAAAAAGTTCAAACCAGATAAAGTACAAGCCTGTAAGAAATATTAGTGCTACTCACTAAGCCAAATTAAAATTTTCACCGCTAAGTCATCCTCAATACAGTACAAGTAAGCCGTTGGCACTTCTAAAATATCAGACAGTGCTTTCACTGTTTTAAAGTCTGGAGAATGTACACCTTTTTCGTATTGGTTCATTCTTGCTGATGCCGCAAACTCATCCATTCCAGCTAAAATCCCTAACTGTTTTTGTGATAGCCCTTTGGCTTTTCTTGCTTCTTTTAATCGTTTTGGAAATGGTGATTCGTCATTAGTTTTCATTATTTATTATTCTTAACTTGAAAACTAAGAGTTTCTTAGCTTTAATTGAATCTAGATACTAAGGAATACTTAGTTTTATGCTTGTGTTGCAAATTGAGTTAAGAGGAATGAATATGCTTGAAACGTTTGTGTGTGTACTGGTCGGGGCTATCTACTTGCTGGTAAGTATATTTATAAGCGATGAGCAGTCGTCGAAAGAAAGCGAGCAACTAGATCAATTGAATGATGGTATGGGCAATATTATCGCTGATGGTGAATTTATGTCGCGTGAAGAAGCTGAAGATGCTCAATCACGTGGTGAGCTTTACGACACCTATTACTAATCACTTAAAGAATAGGGGAGCAAAATTAGGCATGCCTAATTTTAAGGAGCAATTTATGCTACTTTTAGATCTATACAAAAATGTTGAGCTAAGGCCATTCATCCCAGTAGTCGTTGAGTTTCAAAGCCGCTTGGCTGGTATCGAAGCTGAATGTGAACCATTAGGGCTATCATTTGAGAAAGAAGTGCAATCAGAGCAAGAAATGTTTTTTGCTTTGATTTCTCAAAAAGCGCTGGCTTTCGATGTAACAAATGAAATGGGCGAGGTTTGGGATATTAAATTAGAGCCTTTCAGTCATTTTAAATCTCGAAGCAAAAAAATTACTTTCCCCTTCATGGGTTGTAATGAGTAGAAGCAACAAAATATTAGTGAGTGGATTATTGCTTTGTGTAATTGGGAGGGATCTTTTCTATACTCAAGTGCAAGGCATTAGCAGAGATTGCAGTTATGACAATATACGAATGGTTTCAAATGTGGATTTTAATGGTGTTAGCGATTCGCGCTACTCGACGTTACGACAAGCTGAAAAATGATCTTTTTGCAGCAATTAAAGAAGGCAGGGTTTAAACATGGCTCCTTTGTTAGTTGGTTGCGCTTTGATTCTAAGTCTTGTGATCTTCTTCGCTGTTTTGTTTTATCTTAAAAATAATAGTTAGTGCACCTACCCAAAGATGCACAGTTAATTACTATTAATTATTCACTTTACAATACACCTAAAGAAGAAATGGTTTGAGAAATATGCTCAATTTTAGAGCTAACAAGGTGACTGGGGAAAACTAAAAATATCAGCATTAGCCAGTATCTTCGAGTTAAATTTATTTGTAGCTTATAAACATTATCTTCTTTGTTCAGTTCTATAATCTTACAGTAATTCTTATTTTTTTCTTTGTTCTTAATTGGCACTTCGTCGGCTCCTTAGTTTTAACCGACTTCTTAACTTAATAATATTTTTTCGGAATACAACAGTTTTTTCTTCTAATACTGTTTTTATATACATGCTGTATATAAAAAAGGGTATTGCATGTTGGGGTAGCTTTTTTGAGAAATTAGTAACTTTATTCCCATAATAGTAAGGCATTCCATAAATTAGTAACCGGAGTGCTTTATGCCAAAAATCAAACCTCAATTTTATACAGCAGATGAAGTTGCTATAGCTTTATGCTGCTCTAAGCAGACCTTATACAACAAGCTAAGTGAGAACAGGCAAGCAAAAGCGCGTCACTCACTGCCTCCTTATATCAAGCAAGGTGGTAAAACACTCTTTCCTATATCAGAGTTCCACCACTGGATTGAAACGCAGCCTTTAATTCGCTGCGAGGAGGTTCATTACTAATGGCCCTTTCTCATAACAGCATAGAAATAATCACCAACTGTCCTATCGAAGAGCGAACTTTTGGTTCATACCCCGCCTTTTTGATTGATCCATGTATTTTGCCCCTTAAAAAGCTTGAGCAATCCACTGTCAAAGGCTTTGGCAAATACAAAACTGTAATGTTGAGCAGTCCTCAAATTTTGCCGCATGGTCACTATGCAAGGTTGATCATTGCTCACCTAACAACACAAATCAGTAGAAGGCCAGAGCTTCCCTCATACGTCATAGCCAAATCTGTAAGTGAGCTATTTCAGCAAATAACAGGACAAGACAGTATATCAGGTGGCACATACGCTAATTTTTTACTCTCTCTCGAAAGAGTATTTGATACGACATTTACAGTTGTCCCGACTAATAAATCAAAAGACAGAATGCGAAGAAGGGGATTTTTCGCTGAGGCGGATAATTTGATCAACGATGAGTATGGTATTGGCTATTTCAATGCTAAATATAAACAGGTTCTCTATACCCCCTCGAACAGCTTTAAGGCGCTGATAGCAGATGATAAAAGCATTATTCCCATTGATTTAAGGTTCCTTCAACTTGCTCGAGCTAAAGACATTGTTCTCGCCCATGATCTCTACTTGTATCTCATACGACGAGGTTATGGACGTGAAAAAATTGTTTTTGTCCCTTGGGGGACCCTCCACAAAGATGTTTTTCCCTACCTAGACAGGCTTGCTCTGAGTAGATTCAAGCGGCGATTTTTGTGCGCTTTAGACTTCATTCTTGAATGCCATCCTCACTCAGGCATCCGTTTAGATAAAAAGGATAAAGGTATAGTCATTCCACCTAACAACTATCTACTTCGCGGTAGAGGAGGCTAGTGTATAGCTGCTTACAAATTATGTATAAGTAGTTGCTAGTAATGTCACTGGCGGACAAAAGTTTGTCACTGGCGAACAGTTTTATGTCACTGAGAACCAAATGTTTGTCACTGGCGTGCAAAAGTTTGTCACTGAAGGACAGTAGTACCAGTGCAGCCCTTTATTATCAAGGCCTCTAGCTCTCAGCTTAATACCTTAAATTCTCAATATCCAAAAATCTTATTATTAAGGACACTTAACTGTGAATAACAAAGCATATAAGTACGAAAAGTACATGAAGAAGCTGCCTTACATTAAAGACCTTCAGTTATACAAGGCTGTGGGGATGACTCTTTATCTTATCATTGATAAAAAAAGAACTTTAAAGTTTGCACTCTCTTCTGCAAGCATAAAGCATAATTTTAAGCCAAAAAAGCGAATTGAAGACCTTGTTCGAATCGCTCTCCCTGATGACTTCTTCGACAAAAGGCAAAGAGCTAATGCACCAAAAGAAAAACGGGAAGAGGCTGCCGTGAGGCACCAAATGTTCAAAGAAATGGACATTTTGGCACAGCTCCATCTAAAAGGTATATTTGGTCAAAGTTAGCAGTGGATAAATTATTGAATTGCATTTTACTTAAAATATAAGTACGAAAAGATAGTCTGAAGCTTGTACATGTTGTATTGAGCTGCTATTTTTTATTTGAAAGTAAAATTTTTTACTTTCTTCTAGTTGGCGATTACAAAAAAAATAATCCGCAGATATTGATAGAAAATACTTTGTCTGTATAATATTCGACCCAATTGAATCACAGAATAGGTTCTTAATATGACTTTTGAGAAGTTAGCAAAACTTGCAGGAAGCAAAGAGGCTGATAAAGAGATAGCCCGTGGTTTTAATAGCCGTCAAAACAAACGCGATAAAGCTTACTCAGAAAAAGCTCGTAATCAGACCCCTACAGATAAATTTTTTTCTCGTAGTTATAACCTTTAATCATCTCTGTGGATGAGAAGGCAGCTGCTAGGCTGCCTTTTTTGATGGAACAAAAATGCAGTCAGACTTCCTTCTATGTGAATTTGCCAAAGAAACTTTAAGTAATTTGGTAAAAGAGAGATTCGGTTCTGAATTTCCCGACATCAACTCTAAGTATCAAATAAAGTATTTATACCGTTATCTTTCAGACTTTAATGCTCAAACGATATTGCTTGAGCCAGATTATGTCGATCGGGACTTTTTAGAGGATTATTCAAGGTATTATGTAAAGTGCTTTAATCAGTATGGTGATCGATGTGCTAGGCTGCATTTTTTTTCTAAAGAAATAAACCACCCTGAGTTCCAATCTTATCTTCGTGAATATAATGAAGAAGAGCATGAACAATTACAGAAGGCTTACCTTGGGTTCATAGTCGTAAAACCATTACCCAAAACTTTTATTGGTAAATCTTGTTTAAGACTGTATGAAAGCTTTGTTGGTAGTGACAATAAAAAAGCTCTGAACCATAGATACAAAGTTAATTTATTTGGCCTAAATTTACATGTAGATACAGTAGCATTCCAAGAACAAGATAAAGTCGTATCAGCATGTGCAACTACTTCAATTTGGACTGCACTTCAAGCATTAGATAAGAATGACTTAAGAACAGTACCATCATCAAGCGAAATAACACTATCAGCAATCAACCACGTTGCCGATTCTCACAACAGTTTTCCTAATAATGGTTTAACTAATAAGCAAATCCTTCGTTCTTTAGATATACAAAAGCTAAGAAATCATAAGTTTAATATTGATACCTCAAAAGCTGAATCTGATAATTTTTTTAATATAGTTAAAAGTTATTTAAATAGTGACCTTCCTATTATTCTTGGTGTTGATGTGTACTGGAAAGAGGAGCAGGCTCAACTTGTAAGTGAGGGGCGAGGCCATGCAGTCACAGTTTTAGGATACAAGGAACATAACGATAAAAACTATCTATATATTCACGATGATAGGATTGGTCCTTTTGCAAGAGTACGAATAGTTAATGCTCCAAATCAAATTGCTTCAATAACAAAGAGTAAAGCTGAGTCGCCAATTGAATGGGGCCTTATTTTAGAAGAAAAAGATGATAATGGTAATTGGCAAGATGCAGATCAAGTTCTTATTCCAGATAGTTTGATAGTCCCAAACTATAGAAAAATTAGAATTCCATCTGAATATATTTCAAATACTTGTAATTCTCTAATTGAAGAGTACTTGGTTTACTATAAAAAACAAAAAAAAGATTGCCCTGAGGTCACTCATGAAATAGAGCTGGTTAGCTCAGCAGACTACAAAAGCAGTCTAATTCAACAGCCGGAAGTTGCCAATAAAGAAGCAATCTTGTGTAAGCCTCTAGCAAAATATATTTGGTGTGCCAAGTTCAAGAGCGGAAGCTTACATTTGTTTGATATATTATTCGACTCAACTGAAATCCCTCAGGGGGATGCCGTAGCTGGCATTTCCATATATAACCAAGCAGGTTTTGATGCTATTTCACGACCACTTAAAAATATCCTTGAGCATCAACCGTTACATGAGGATTACTCAGGCAAAGATTTCCTTGTCCCATTAATTCGTTCGTTTAAAGAAGAAAAAGATAACTACTTTGCTTACCTAGATAAGCAATTCGGTAAACCTAGGGCTCCAATACGAATTAATAGAGAGGAAATATCAGGCGGTCAATTACATAACCAAGCAGGGCTTAGTTATTATGGAAAGCAAGAAAAGTGCTTAGCTGATGATTTCGCTGAGCTGCTTAATACCTCTGATGAGGAATTTAGAATTTGGGTAATATCTATTGATGGTGCTTTATTGCTGGGTAAGGAAGTTGAAAGGCGAGGGCACCCAACTTTAACAGGATTTAAGTCTGCGCGTATCGGTGGTGAGCTGCATTATAAAGGTGGTAAATGGGTTATTAATTCAAAGTCTGGTCGGTATAGCTCAGGCTATGATAACGGCAATGAATTATTAGCAAATGCGAGGAATAAGTTTTTAGAAATATATTCGAGGCTTAATCCTGAAAATATTGAGATTGATGAATATCACCCAAAGTAAGTAACAGCCTTAGATGTCAGGTTTGGTAAAATCGCCAAACCTGACATTCAATTCAAACAAGCAAAGCGCTCATCAGTTCAACTTTTTGTTCCTTAGTTAAGCTTGCTAACAGACTTTTCATTTCACTCATTTTATTTTCTGGCTCTTGCTCAATCAAACCTGCATATTTGGCTATTGTTTCTGTTACTTTTTCTGCAGGTTCTTTAAGTTCCTCAGCGGTTAAAATTAAATAGCCAGCAGTTACGTCACTTTTATCTGTAATATGGTTTAGAAGGCGTTTCAGGAGGTATCCTGATACTCCGCTACTCTCAGCCATTGATGTAAATGTACGGCGCAAATCATGCGAAGTAATTTTTACTCCTGCAATTTGGCATACATGTTTCAACGTTTTTTTAGGATCAGTTAGGTACCCCTTTTTACTGTTTGTGCCAAACACATAGTCAGATACTTTGTATTCTTTTCGTCGATTAAATATCTCAGCTAATCGATCTGTAATAGGAAACTCAACGTCCAAGCCATTTTTTGTATCCTCTAAAATGAATATCCTATCTTCAAGGTGTACTTGTGACCATGGGAGTTGCAGTAGCTCAGACCTTCTCAGGCCTGAAAAGGTTAAAAACTCCAGATAATCACAAAAACCGACACGACTATTTTGACGGTATTTAGCAGCTTCATTTCTTACTTCATATAATGCGTCTATGAATGGTTTTAGTTGTGAACGACGCAGTCTTGTTGTTTTACGCTTTACATTATTCCAGCTTCGTTTTTCAGAAAGTGTATCTACAGGGTTTTCTGGAAATAATGAGCGACCTTCTGAAGACTTGTATTCAGCTTTAGCAAAGTTAAATAAAGCACGCATTAGGCGCATGGTATAATTTGCCTGAGCAGGGCTTCTAGAGGTTATTTCTCGTTGGCGCTTTAAAATCATTGTTTGATTTATATCGGCTAGGCGTTTGTTATGCCAATCTGATAGGTAGCAATCTATTTTTTGTTGATACCCCCTTTCGGTTATAGGCTTTAGATCTCTAGATTCGATGTATGAATCAAAGGCTTCTTTCAGGGTAATAGAAGCGGCTCTAAATTGGCGCTTAAGGTCGTTAGGGTTTATACCCTCTGCGATATCTGCCATTACTTTTTTAGCCATTCGCCTTGCATCATCAAGTGCAATTGATGGAAAGTAACCAAGGGTGACATTAATCGGGGTGTCTCGCCCTGGTATCTTTTTATAAACTCTAAATGATTTTTTACCAGCTACGCTCACATCTAAAATGAGTCCTGACAATAGATTGTCATAATAACGAGTGCGTTTACCGTTTGATTCTATCTTTTCAAGCGACAATTCTGTGAAGCGAAATTTTGTGTCTGACATATGGTGCTACCTCTGTGCTACTTTGAACGTAAAATTTAACGTTCTGAAATACATAATGATTTATGCATCAGAGGTAGGGTTTATTCAATAACCCTATGATATAGCTATGAAAATTAGTAAATAGTTTTATCAAAAAGTAACTCGTAGTAAGTCCTTGTTTTGCAACTCATAATCGTTAGGTCCCCAGTTCGAGTCTGGGAGGGGCCACCACTTTTACACGCTTTCCAAGTACATAAAAACTCATTTTCTTAGTTTATAAAATTCGCTTTTGTTATTTCTATTGTATTTTTCACCAGTGCACTGATTTCTGTATTAATTTTATTGAATACATTGTAATAAACACAGTTGAATCTACTATTAAAGTGTTATGGGGTTTTATTGTAAAAATCTTTACTTTATGCCCTTTAATGTCGCTACTATTAATTGTGTGCAGTATATAAAATACTGCTTAGTTATTCCTTAGGTGTTCTATGTTATTAAAACGAAAAGTATACCTCAGCCTTATTCTGGCTGTTGCTGCTCCTTTAGCAATATCTACTCTCATCTTTTCCAATAGTATTCGCTCAAATACAGCAGAAAAACTAGCAAAAGTAGATTTACCGACTGCGCTTAGTGAAGTTAAAAGCTAAATAGAGCTGGAACTTTCTACATCTATTGTTGTAGGCAAAGAAATAGCGCAAAACTTATTTGTGCAGCAATGGATGAATAATAATGAAGATGCGCAAAGCCGAGGTAAATTTATTGATTACCTCAAACATATAAAAGATTAAATCAATTTCTCATGTATTGGATGTAATTAAAGGGATTTCCGAGCAAACTAATTTATTGGCGTTAAATGCGGCTATTGAGGCGGCGAGAGCGGGTGAGCAGGGCCGTGGCTTTGCGGTAGTTGCTGACGAAGTAAGAACGCTTGCGCAACGAACCGCGGAGTCTACAGAGCAAATTAATGAGATGATTGATTTGTTAAATGCTAAAGCGTCAAGCACGGTAACAGCGATTGAATTGGGCAGCAAAAACACCCTAGAAAATGCCGAGCGCTTAAAAGAAACCGGCCATACATTAAATGGTATGTCACAGGAAATTGTACTACTAAGCGAGTTAAACAACTCAGTGGCTACTGCAACGCGAGAGCAAACACTAGCAACCTCAGAAATTAGCCAAAATATTGTGATGATTTCCGATTCGGCAGAGCAAACCAAAGAAAATATGAAAAAGTCAGAGCAGCTTTGTAACGGTTTAAATAAAGAATCGAATATTTTAAGGGATTTACTGGGTAAGTTTACGCTTTAAACACGATTTAATTAAAAAATCAGTTGAGCGAGGAAATCATCATAGTTATAGCGCTCTTGTCTATAACTATGATGTTGTAATGGCGGTTAGTTTTTACGGTAAATCTCGTGATCCATTTCGTAAATATTTACGCTTAAACTGTCAGAGGCTCTGCAATACGTTTGCAAGCAGGCTAGTAATTGCTCACTTAGTAGTTGCTTTTGCTCAATGGAACGACCAGCCATAATATGCACCGCAATATGAATAAACCCTTCTTTACCCACACCTAACTGATAATGCTGATAAGCAATAGCGCGAGTCTTTATTGTTTCTAAATCAAATAAGCCACTTTCAAACGTTGTTGTATGGATTTTTTCCACAAGAACTTGAGGTAGTAAAGGCAGATCTTCTGAGTGTTCAATAATAATGTGTGGCATTTAACGTATCCTCTTTAGATTGGTTTATTTAATTATACCAAACGGGTTTGTACACGCTAACCCCATAACGCTTAATTTTTAAAAATGTGGCTTGAACATATTTTTAGCAATAAACTCATTTAAGCAATTACAAGACCTGTAGCGTGTTTAATTTTAGATTTATTATGGCAAATATTTTTGGTTGATACGTTTTATGTCAATTTGTGGTGACTTATACGAAGAGCACACAAGCCAGTTGGTATTTGTAATTGCAATTGATGAAATAAGTAACGAAAACATCATGCGCGAATGTTATGACTCAGAGGCTGCGTGGGGCAGTGATAACGAATACTGTAACGATATTACCCGTAACGACGAAGGTAACATTGTAAAAACTCTACAGCGTGAATATAACTTGGATGAGTTAACTGCGCGCGGTTACGATGTCGTTGCAACTTACAAATATGACATCGGCAGCTATGGCAACTTGTCATTTAAGCTTGATTACAATCACATTATTGAAAACTCGCAAACCTATGAAGGGTTAGATGGTAACAGTGTTACTTCACAGTATGCAGGTTATGGGCGCTCAAAAGATAAAGCCGCTATGTCGATTGTATGGAAATGGATGATTTACTTATCCGCTGGCGTACAAATTACGTAGGCGCGTTTAAAGCAAGCCAAGAAGATGAGAAAGACTACCTTGAGTATGTTGCTGCAAACGATGAGCGCTGTGCTGCGGGCGATGCCGGTTGTATTGCAAACCCAGAGCCACTTGCGTATCAAGATTATGGCTTATTTTTAAAGCATAGTTTATCAGCGTCTTACACTCTGGCACTGACTGATAAAAGTGACTCACGTGTATTTGGCGGTATTAACAATGTATTTGACGACAAAGGGGCATTTTACCCAAGTGGTCGTGGTAACTTTTATAGTGGCTACGGCGGCGGTGCCGGTCGTTATGATTATCTAGGTGCACAATATAGCTTTTAATAACCTTTAGCTGTATTTGTTTGCAAAGGCACTCCATCGGCCGTGCCTTTTTTATTGTGTATCTTGCTGCGAAATACCCTTTAAACCATTACAGTATTGAGTTGGTGGATAAAATTTGTTTTATCGCGGTGAAAGCGTTTAGTATAAGGCGTAACTTAATTTTTAATATGAACGAAGGACTTGCTATGAAGTATCTCAAAATGGGTGGTTTAATTGTATGCTTAGCAGGGCTTGCAGGGTGCTCTGATGATGTTGCTTCAGTAAGTCTTGGGCTATTTACCACTAAAGATGTGGTGGTTAATTCACAGCAAGACCCGCTAGTGACCGGTGTAACCTGTCATATTAGCCATATTGAGGCGAATTTAGATTTTTCAGACCCCTCAGATATGTCGATTGCCTGTCGTCAAACGGGGCCAATAACGCCAGACCAATTACAGTCTATCGACCGCAGTAAATCCGGTGAAGTCGTGTTTAAATCATCTAAGAGTATTTTGTTTAAGTCATTAAAAGTGCGCCGTATTTATGATGCTAAAACACATACATTATTATATTTATCATACTCAACGAAAGAGTCTACGGGCAGTCATCATCATGCGCTCTCTACGGTGCCTTTATACAATACACAAGCATGGCAATGGGCGAAGGGGCAAGAGTAGTTTATGTTAGCTCTATTTAAATCAAAGCCCTTATTGGCAGAACAAGAACAACAATGGCTGATTGATACCTTTATTTGGGCAGCAGAAAACTTTGATTTGGATTTTTTTACCAAACACAGCCAAGTTATTTTACCAACGGTTGAGTTTTTTCCTGACTCGGTTTCAAGTATTGAGGAAATGGCCAGCAAAGTGTTTGCGCGTGTTAAGCAATACGCTGGTATGAATGAATGGCCAGTAACCTTGGTTGCACCGCAACAATTACAACCACAGGTGTTTCCACACTTTGAATTTAGTCAGCATTTACGTGGCGAAGAGTGTCATTTAATAGTACCAGCCAGTCATACTATTAATGTGTCGTTTAACCCTAATCAAATTAATCAACCGCAAGATTTAGTGGCGAGTTTTGCCGGTACGCTTGCCACCATATTAATTCATCACGTAGGGGTATTACCCCCAGGTGGTAAAGAGTATTTACCGCAAGCCACTGATGCTTTAGCGTGTTTTTTAGGCTTTGGGGTAATGATGAGCAATACCGTGTACCAGTTTAAAGGTGGCTGTGGCTCATGTTATAACCCGTATGCAAATCGCGAAGCGACGCTCAGTGAAACGCATACCGTATTTATGCATGCGTTAGTGAGCTACTTTAAGCAAGATAAACACTCTAAAAAACATTTAAAACCGCATTTACGAGGCCAATTTAAAAAAGCGCAAAAAGAAATAAAAACCTTGATTAATCAATCGGCTAACCCATTGTTACAGGCTATTTCGCCAGAGCAAGCCAGTTAAGTATGAACTATATCGATGAATTTTTATTAATTGCAGTGGCTCATTTTTTTGCGGTGGCAAGCCCTGGGCCCGACTTTGCGGTAGTCCTTAAACAAAGTGTACAACACGGCAGGCGCAATGCGTTATGGACAAGTGCCGGTGTTGGTGTGGCTATTTTATTACACATAGCCTATTGTGTATTGGGAGTTGCGCTGGTGTTAACTCAATCACCTGCGTTGTTTATGGCGCTTAAATATATAGCGGGCGCGTATTTAGCGTATTTAGGCGTGCAGGCACTGCGCGCCGCTAAACCTACAAATACCTCATCAGAACCGGCTGCAAAACCCAGCCTTGCAGCTGAGTCACCATGGCGCGCGTTTCGACGTGGCTTTTTTACCAATGCACTTAACCCTAAGGCTACGTTATTTTTTATGTCGTTGTTTACCTTAGTGATTAACCCAACTACGCCGGTAATAATACAAATGGGATACGGCGTTTATATGGCGCTTGCTACCTGGGCTTGGTTTTCTATTTTGTCGCTATTGTTATCAAAAGCGCGTGTACGTGATTTTTTTCAGCAAAGTGGTTATTGGTTCGACCGCGGCATTGGCATTATTTTAATCGCACTGGCTGTGCGAGTTGTTATTTAAAGAAGGAATAGTATGGCGTTATATAATTTTTCGTTTGGCTCTAATATGTCATCTAATCGTTTATTGGCACGTTTACCTAATGCAAAACGTGTGGGTACGGCACTTTTAAAGGGCTATAAGTTAACCTTTAATATGGCCTTTTCAGATGGTTCAGGTAAATGCACTATTGTGCCCACCAATGAACCCGATGCTGTGGTATATGGGGTGGTGTATCAGCTTAATGAAGCCGAAAAAGAGATCTTAGATAAAATTGAAGGCCCTAATTACGACTGTGTTGATTTAACCGTGAGCCTTCTAGATGACGGTGACATTAATGTACACTGCTACATCGCAAACACACATGACGACACACTGCTACCTTATGATTGGTACGTGCAGCATGTATACCGCGGCGCACTTGAGGCGGGCGTACCCGAACACTACAGTCAACGCATTTTAGCTTACCCAAGTAAGCAAGATACTAATAAAGCGCGCGCCGAAATAGAATTTGCGGTTCATCAAGACTAAACAAAAATAATAACCTAAGGTAACACTATGAAACTAAAAAAATTAGCCACAGCCGCATTATTGGCTGGCTGGGCATTTACGAGCTCTGCAGCGGTTGATACCGATAAAATTTCAGAGGTGATCAACGCCTCAATGACACGTTTTGATGTACCCGGAATGGCCGTTGCCATTGTTGAAAATGACAAAGTCGTATTCGCTAAAGGCTTTGGTGTTGCCAACCTTGATACGAATAGCAAGGTGAATAAAGACACTTTATTTGGCATTGCTTCAAATACCAAGGCATTTACCAGTGCAGCATTGGCTAAGCTGGTGGATGAAGGTAAGTTAAGCTGGGATGACCGCGTAATTGACCATATTCCTGAGTTTAGATTGTACGACTCTTACGTTACTCGTGAAATGCGCATACGCGATCTACTTAGTCATCGTAGCGGTTTAGGGCTTGGTCAAGGCGATTTAATGATTTGGCCAAGTACCGATAAATCGGTAGCCGATATTTTATCTGGGCTGAAATATTTAAAACCCGCGAGCAGTTTTCGTAGCCAATATGCTTACAACAACCTAATGTTTGTTACCGCTGGTGAAGTTGTTGCGCGTATATCGGGGATGAGCTAGAACGACTACATTGAAAAAAATATTCTACAGCCACTTAACATGACTAACTCGCGCGCTGGCTTTTCGCGTATCGCAAAAAATAACAAAAACTGGGCGATTGGACACATCCCAATGGATGGCAAATTGCATCCTTTTTTTGTTAATTACCTTGAAGACTTTCGAGGGGCAGGCGCCATTGCATCAAGCGTAAACGATATGAGCCAATGGCTACGTACTCAACTTGCTGGTGGCAAAATGCCTAATGGCGAGCAGTTATTTAGTGAAAAGCAGCAAGCACAAATGTGGCATCCACATATTACGTCAATGGCATCTAAAAGTGCCTATAAAGCGTATCATCAACAATTTAGAGGTTACGGATTAGGTTGGAGTATAGAAGATTACCACGGCGTTAAAAAGCTGGCACATGGTGGCGGCATTTTAGGTATGGTATCGCAGGTGACTTTACTACCAGAAAAAAACGTGGGGATCGTGATATTAAGCAACCAACAAGCATTTTCTGCATTATCGGCAGTGACTCATGAAGTACTTGAAGATGTACTCGAGCTTGAAGATAAAGATTGGGTTGAAGAGTTAGCTAAAAAGCATTTTGCAGGTAAAGAAAAAGCCTATGCTAACGCCGCTCCAAAAGCGCCAACAGATATTCAACCGCAATTGCCTAATATAAACTACACCGGTACATTACATGATGATTGGTATGGCGATGTAATTGTTGAAGAACTAGATGGTAAATTACGCATTGATTTTACCCATACAAAACGCCTTAAAGGTGAGCTGAAGCATTACACAGGTAATACTTTTATTGTGAAGTGGGATGAAAAGTTATTAGAGGCAGATGCCTTTATTCGCTTTTCTATGAGCGCCGATAACCGCGTAGAATCAGCGAAAATGAATGCAGTTTCAACGCAGGTAACCGATTTTAGCTTTGATTTTAGAAATCTCGACTTAAAAGCTAAATAACCATAACTTTAGTTAAATAGTCGTTTAGTATCAACCAAAGTCGCAAAGCCACTACAAGGTGGCTTTGTTATACTCGTTAAGCAACTTATATTTGGAGTTAGCTATGCGCACTGCGATTATTTCTCATCCTCACTGTCGTAAACATAAAATGATTGACGATCATCCAGAATGCCCAGAGCGTTTAGATGCGATTAATGACCGTTTACTTGCTAGTGGACTGGATGTGGCTATAGAGCAAAAACAAGCCCCTAAAGCACTGCGCGAACATTATTTATTGGCGCACAGTGAGCAGCATATTAAGCATGTAGAAGACATGATCCCAAACGAAGGGCTCAGCGATCTTGATGGAGATACGTGGTTATGCCCCGACTCTTTAAAGGCCATTGAGCGTGCAGTCGGAGCAGGGTTACTCGCTGTTGATGAGATTTTAGAGGGTAAGTTAGACGCTGCGTTTTGTTCAGTACGCCCGCCAGGGCATCACGCTAACCGAAATAGCTCTTCTGGTTTTTGTGTGTTTAATAACCTTGCGATTGCAGTTAAATATGCACAAAGCAAAGGGGTAAAACGCATTGCCATTGTTGATTTTGACGTACACCATGGCAATGGGACTCAAGATATTTTTATGGATGATGAAAATGTGTTGCTGTGCTCGTTATTTCAATATCCATTTTATCCTAATACCGCCATTAAAAATAATGCCACACTGGTAAATTCACCTTTACCGATAGCTAGTGATGGTGCTGATTTAAAAGCACTTTATGAGCAACAATGGCTACCAAAATTAACAGAATTTAAGCCCGAACTGCTTTTTATAAGCGCGGGATTTGACGCACATTTAGAAGATGACATGGCCAGTCTTAAGTTTGTTGAAAGTGATTATATATGGCTTACTGAGCAGTTAGCGCAATTTAGCCAACAGCATCATTGTTTAGGAATTATTTCTTATTTAGAGGGAGGATACTCACTGTCGGCACTCGGGCGCAGCGCGATTGCACACGTTAAAGCGCTAGTTGATTTCGGCGAGTAACCTGAATGCCTGATCTGGAGTTAGCTGCTCTATTTTACTTAAGCAGCATTGCCCTTCTTTTGCTAAATATTCTTTTACTAGCTCTGCTAATTGGCTTGCACTGAGCGCCGTGAGCGAATGGCCGCTTAAGCTTTGATAGCCACTAACCTTATCTAAAATAATAACTTTTTGCTGCTCACTTGCTTCCATAGTGTAAATAAAGTCGTGTAAATCATTGGCGTGCTCCATTAGCTCAATTTCATCATTATAAATAATAATTTGTGGGTAACTGATGCTCATCTATTGTCCTAAATCAAATTGTTTTTTACTGAATAATTTATAGTCATTAATTGGTTTAATTTTGGAAGTAGAAGCAATGCCTCACACTAGCCGCTATCAAAAAGTATGCGATGTTTTTACCAATAAGGTGATCGCCTGCGCTAAGGATACCCCTTTAATTGAAGCGGTGAAACTAATGCGAGCGCATAATGTTAGCGCTATTTTTGTAAAACAACAGCAACAAATAATAGGCGTATGGACTGAAACCGATTGTTTAACACTTAACTTTTCTAATCGCTCACTTAGGCAGTTAGCGATTGAAAGCGTTATGTCGAGCCCTGTATTAAGTGTGCCCAGTCAACAATTATTAACCGAGACGGCCATGGTGTTTAATAAGCAGGGTGTAAGGCATTTGTTAGTAACCGATACAAATGACATTCCCAGCGGCGTGATCAGCATTACAGATATTGTAAACAATCAAGGGCTAGAGCATTACTTACAATTTAGACCTATTAATGATCAATATAATAAAAACATACGGATAGTACCGAGTTCATTGGCAATCAATGACGCGGTGAGCATGATGCGTGAATACGCAGAGAAAGTGATTTTGGTGTTTAATGAGGATGAAAATGTTCATGGCATTATTACCCAGCGCGACTTACTAAAGCTCATCACCGAGCAGCATAATCATCTTGTTTGTTGGGATTTAGCCAGTCGCCCCCTTTATCAGATAAGCCCCCAAGACAGCCTTTTTGATGCTTACAGGTTGATGTCGGAAAGTAATATTCGGCATTTAGTGGTTAGCGAAAATAATCAAATTAATGGCGTGTTGTCGCTTGAAAACTTAATTAATGAAATTGAAACGGCTTATTGTTGTGAGCTTGAAAAAGTACTTCAGCAGCGTGATATTGCATTGCAGCACTCACAGCGTAACTTATTTTTAGCCAATAAAATTATCGACTCCTCCCTAGATGGCATCATGATCACCGACTCGAATGGAGTGATTATGCAAGTAAACCCTGCATTTACCCATTTAACCGGTTACAAAGAATATGAGGTGATTGGTAAGCGACCCAATATGTTGAGTTCAGGGCGTCATGATAAAAACTTTTATATAAAAATGTGGGATTCGCTTGCCAAAACAGGGGTATGGCAGGGGGAAATTCATAATCGTAAAAAATCTGGCGATATTTATATTGAGTGGCTCAGTATTATAGAAATAAAAGAGCCAAGTCATAGTGAGGTGATTTACGCCGCTATTTTTAGTGACATAACTGAGCGAAAAAGCGCAGAAGAAAAAGTGGTGCAGTTAGCGTATTTTGATGAGCTAACTGGCTTACCTAACCGGCGTTTATTTAACGATAGACTTTCTATGGCACTGGCCTCAGTGCACAGAGATAAACAGATGCTAGCGGTAATGTTTATTGACCTTGACCGTTTTAAAGAGGTGAATGACAGCTTAGGTCATAATGCCGGTGACATGCTATTAAAATTAGTATCAGAGCGCATCATCAATAGCTTAAATGAGGGTGATACGCTGGCGCGATTAGGGGGAGATGAGTTTGTTGTATTATGCGAAATAAATAATGTAGAAGGTGCTATCACCCTTGCTGAGAGTATTTTAAATCACTTAAATACACCGTTTAAGCTTGAAGGCTTTGAGGTTGGTGTTACTGCGTCCATAGGGGCGGCTGTTTATCCATATGATGGCTTAGACAGTGAAACATTATTAAAGCATGCTGATATTGCCATGTATCGCTCAAAAGATGTCGGTCGCAATTCGTTTCACTTGTTTCAACCGTCAATGAATGCCCGCTCCCTTGAGCGCTTAGCGATGATGAGCCGCTTTCAGCATGCACTCGAAAATGATGAGTTTGAGCTTTATTTTCAGCCTAAGCAATGTTCAAAAACAGGGTTGATTATGGGAGCTGAAGCACTACTGCGTTGGCACGACTCTGATTTAGGTACTATTTCACCAGCGCAGTTTATTCCGCTTGCTGAAGAGCTAGGTTTAGTGGTGCGTTTAGATTTATGGGTTATAAACCAAGCAGGTAAAGAGTTAACCCTTTGGCAAGCGCAGGGGATTGATGCCGGACGTTTAGCGATTAATGTATCTGCGTGTCATTTAAGCCAAGGTAAGTTGGCTGATAATATTAAAGCGATGCTTACTCGTTACCAATTACCTGGCAGCTTACTTGAAATTGAGCTGACCGAAAGCAGCTTTATTAGCTCGTTTTCACAGGCAAAAGAGCAACTACAGCAGCTCAAAGCGCTGGGCGTGCATATTGCACTGGATGATTTTGGTACGGGGTATTCTGCACTCAGTTATTTAACCAAATTACCGTTTAACACATTAAAAATTGATGCGAGCTTTATTGCTAAGATTCCTGATGAGTATGGCAATAGCCAAATTGTGGCGGCCATTATAGCCATGGCGACAAGTTTAGGATTGGATGTGGTTGCTGAGGGCGTTGAGCATGCCTCGCAAGAGGCACACTTAGTCGAAATAGGCTGCAATGTTATTCAGGGCTATTATTATTGCCATCCATTAACGCAGCAGCAGTGGATAGCATTTTATAACCAAGCAGCAAAAGATTATTCTGAGTCTACACTCACTTCATAAGAGGTGAACTTACGAATATTAATAACGCCGTTATCAAAAATTAAGTACTGACCTTTAATGCCTTGTAAAATACCGCTAACAACGGGGTTTTTATCAAAGTTAAATGAGCTGATTTTGCTTGGGTATTCGCTTACAGGAAAATCAAGATTCACAACGTCTTGGTCAAGCTGTTCAATAGCGGTTGCGCCAAATAATTCACTCAGCTCGGTTAGTTTTTCGCTAATTTGTGGAATAAGCTCAGCAGCCGCTGCTTTTAAATCAAGAGCGTCGTTTTGTCCTTTGAGCATATTGCGCCAATTGGTTTTATCAGCAATAAACTGCGCGAGCGCCACTTCCACTAAGCCCGACTGTAAACGAGTTTGTACTTTAAAAATAGGTAATGCTTGGGTTGCCCCTTGGTCAATCCAACGGGTAGGTATTTGGGTGTAGCGAGTAATGCCTACTTTTAACCCTGATGTATTAGCTAGATACACATAATGCGGGATCATGCAGTTTTCTTCACCCCACTGTGGCTCGCGACAGGTGCCTTGATCGTAATGGCAGGTTTCAGGTTTCATGATACACATGTCGCAACTTGCAAGCTTGCGCATACATACAAAGCAATGCCCTTGAGAATAGCTTTTTTTTGTTTTTTTACCACAGTTAGAACACAAAATTGTGCCACTAAAAGTGAGAGTCAATTGTTTACCTATTAAAGCATTTAAATCAACCAGTTCATCACCTACAGGTAAATGATATTGAACGGGTTCTGTTAAGCTCGACTTTAATTTGCGCAGTGTACCTTGCATCTTTACTTGGCCCCAAAGATGTTAAAAAGGGGAGCTTAACATTTTTAGGCGGTATTGGCTGTTCAAGAAGTCTAAATAATTATCATAAGAGAGTGCTTTTGCGTACAAATAGCCTTGGGTACGGTCAGCTTTCATGGTGTTGAGCAGCTGGTGAACTTCTTGAGTTTCTACGCCCTCAATCGTGATAGTAAGGCCCAAGTTATGCGCCATATCTATGGCTATTTGCACAATGACCTGATGAGCCCGGTTATCGGTTAAATCATACACAAACGACTTATCTACTTTAAGTTTATTAAAGTGATAGTTAACTAAGTAGCTAAGTGATGAATAACCAGTACCAAAGTCGTCTAACACCACCTTAACGCCCAGTGTGGCGAGTTTACCAACTAAGGTGACTAACGCATCTTGATTTTCGACAAACGCCGATTCAGTCAGCTCAAACTTCAATAAATGAGGGGCAACCTGATACTTTTATTGAGCCGATATATGGTGAGATGATCTACCATCGGGTTATCAAAGTGGGTAACCACATCTTCTTGTTGGCTGCTTTTATTTTCTAAATCGAGGCGTAACCAATAATTTTGCTGTTCAAAGCTCCAAGGTATATCGTTAAATTCTTGCTGTGTAAATAGCGCCTGCTTGGTCATTACTTCTGCAAAACTTTGTGTTTTGCTTTTGTCTATGTAATACGCATGATCGAGGTAAACAGAGGTTATTTTATCTATGGTATAGCGTGATGGCATGATAGCTTAAAGTTTTAAATTCCAATATTAATCTATGTCCAGATTACTTTTTTATAGTGTAGCAGTAAAAAGCGCAGATAATCTGCGCTTTTATAAAATTTACTCGTTAGTTATCAATCGTTATGATTGTTCACGAGCAATTGCGCGATAAGCAATGTCAGTACGGTACTCCATGCCATCCCAGTTGATTTCATCAACCAGTTTATAGGCACGCTGCTGCGCTTGTGTAACTGTATTACCCAGTGCAGTAGCACACAGTACACGACCACCGGCAGTCACTACGTTATCGCCGTCTTGCTTAGTCCCTGCATGGAAGACTTTTTCGCCTTCAGGGTAAGTTACTTTCAAGCCACTAATAGCATCGCCTTTCGGGTAGTTATCAGGGTAGCCTTTAGCGGCTAAAACAACACCTACTGCAGCGCGTGAATCAAACTCAATGGTGGTTTTATCAAGCTCTACACGGTTAGCAGCTTCAATCAATTCAACTAAGTCTGATTGTAAGCGTAGCATCATAGGTTGTGTTTCAGGATCGCCAAAACGACAGTTATATTCAATAACCTTTGGTGTACCTGTCTCATCTATCATCAAGCCTGCATACAAAAAGCCAGTGTACGGATGGCCTTCGCTAGCCATACCTTCTACCGTTGGGTAGATCACTTCGTTCATAATGCGCTGATGAATTTCATCGGTTACTACAGGCGCTGGTGAGTATGCACCCATACCACCGGTGTTAGGACCTTGATCGCCATTGTAAGCGCGTTTATGGTCTTGGCTGGTTGCAAACGGCAGTACGTTTTTACCATCAACCATGACAATAAACGACGCTTCTTCACCTTCTAAAAACTCTTCAATGACTACACGACTACCGGCGTCACCAAAGGCATTACCCGCAAGCATATCGCGAATAGCCTCTTCAGCATCGCGTTCGGTCATGGCAACAATAACGCCTTTACCAGCCGCTAAACCATCGGCTTTAATAACAATCGGTGCGCCTTTCTCTTTTAAGTAGGCAAGCGCAGGGGCGATTTGTTCAAACGTTTGGTAATCAGCGGTTGGGATAGCATGACGTGCTAAAAAGTCTTTAGTGAACGATTTAGACCCTTCAAGCTGTGCCGCTCCCGCGGTTGGGCCAAAAATAGCTAAGCCGTGTTCACGGAACTTATCAACAACCCCTAATACTAGTGGCACTTCAGGGCCAACAATGGTTAGCTCAACATTATTTTGTTGGGCAAAGCTAAGTAGCCCATCAAGGTCTTCAACGTTAATTGCTACGTTCTCAAGTTTTGGCTCAAGGGCTGTGCCCGCATTACCTGGAGCAACATAAACAGTGTTTACTTTTGTATTTTGAGCGGCTTTGAACGCAAGTGCGTGTTCGCGGCCGCCGCTGCCAATGACTAATACATTCATGGCGAATATCCTATTTAAAGCGGTTTTTTAAATTTCAGCGTCATACGGTCGCTTTCACCTATGGCTTTATATTTAGCGGCATCTTGCTCGCCAAGTCTAAGGCTCGGTGGAAGGGTCCATACCCCTTTAGGGTGATCGGCTGTATCAAGAGGGTTTGCATTAATATCGCTTTTTGCTTCAAGTTCAAAACCTGCTTGTTCAGCAAGTGCAATAACTACACTTTGCTTCATATAACCTGATGATTTTTGCATCTCATCATCTTGCTCTTCTGGTAGGCGGTGTTCAACCACACCTAAAGTGCCGCCAGGTTTAAGTGCTTTGTAAAAAGACTTAAACGCATTGCTTGCAGCTTCTTTATCTTTGCTCATGTACCAGTTATGGACATTACGAAAAGTCAGTACCATATCGGCGCTAGCCGCAGGAGCAATATCTAAATGTGTAGAAGGGGCAAACTCAGTGAGTTTAACGTGACTAAAGCGGGCATCTTCAGCGATTTTAGCCTTAAAGCCAGCAAGAGAACGTTGGTAATAACCAACCGATGAATCAGCAGGGAAGTGCGCAGCATAATAGGTGCCTTGCTCTTTCAGCGCTGGCGCTAAAATTTCACTGTACCAACCACCACCTGGGGCAATTTCTACCACGGTCATAGATGGTTTAAAGCCAAAAAATTCGAGTGTTTCTACAGGATTGCGGTATTGATCGCGCTCACTGCTACGCTCGCTTGCTTTAACTGCATTTGTTAATGCTGAGTCGTGGCCATGGTTGTGTGCCAATACCATTGTTGAGCTTAATGACAGTGTGGCAACCAGTAGAGATTTTAGTGCAAATTTCATCGTCTAATCCTTCACATTATAATTGTTAGTCATGGTTATAGAATAAGCAGAATACGTGAATTTGGTGCAAACAAAAAGAGCTAACTGAACCCGTTAGCTCTTTATGCGATTAATGACGGAAGTGGCGCATACCGGTAAACACCATTGCCATTCCGGCTTCGTCAGCGGCAGCAATTACTTCTTCATCGCGCATTGAACCACCCGGTTGAATAACCGCGGTAATACCTGCTGCGGCTGCAGCATCAATGCCATCACGGAATGGGAAAAATGCATCTGATGCCATTACCGAGCCTTTTACTTCAAGGTTTTCATCAGCGGCTTTAATACCGGCAATTTTAGCTGAGTAAACGCGGCTCATTTGGCCTGCGCCAACACCAATAGTCATACCGTCGCGGGCATAAACAATGGCGTTTGATTTAACAAATTTAGCCACTTTCCAACAGAACAGTAAGTCTTTAAGTTCTTGCTCAGAAGGCTGGCGCTTAGAAACAACCGTTAAGTCGCCTTGAGTTACCATACCTAAATCACGGTCTTGAATTAGAACGCCGCCATTAACGCGTTTAATGTCATGGCCTGTGCCTTTAGCTGAAAACTCGCCACACTCTAATAAGCGAACATTTTGCTTAGCCGAGACTATTTGAGCCGCTTCTGCACTAACGCTTGGTGCGATAATAACTTCAACAAATTGACGTTCAACAATCGCTTGTGCGGTATTGGCATCAAGCTCTTGGTTAAAAGCAATGATGCCGCCAAACGCTGACGTTGGATCTGTTTTAAAAGCGCGATCGTATGCTTCTAAGATATTTTCGCCAATTGAAACACCACATGGATTAGCATGTTTTACAATAACACACGCCGGTACATCAAATTCTTTAACACACTCAAGTGCGGCATCTGTATCGGCAATATTGTTAAACGATAATGCTTTACCTTGCAGTTGAGTGGCTGTCGCCACTGACGCTTCAGAGATGTCGTTTTCAACATAAAACGCGGCATCTTGATGCGAATTTTCACCGTAACGCATATCTTGTTTTTTAGTGAATTGCATATTGATAGTACGCGGGAACTTAGTATCGATAGCAGCTTCCTCTGTGTAATCAGGAACCATTTTACCGAAGTAGTTAGCAATCATGCCATCGTACTGCGCTGTATGCTCATACGCTGCAATAGCTAAGTCAAAGCGAGTTTTGTAGGTTGTTGAGCCATTGTTATTTTGCATTTCGCTAATAACACGGTCGTAGTCGTTTGCGTTAACAACAATCGTCACATCTTTGTGATTTTTAGCTGCCGCACGTACCATCGTTGGGCCGCCAATATCGATGTTTTCTATAGCATCTTCAAGGCTGCAGTTTTCTTGAGCGACAGTATTCGCAAAGGGGTATAAGTTAACTACAACGATGTCGATAGCAGAAATATTGTTATCTGCCATTACGCCTTCATCTTGGCCACGACGAGCAAGAATACCGCCATGAATTTTTGGGTGTAGGGTTTTTACGCGACCATCCATGATCTCAGGGTGTCCGGTGTGATCTGATACTTCGGTAACTTTAATCGCATTATCAGCAAGTAGTTTACACGTGCCGCCAGTTGAGAGTATTTCAACACCTTGTGCTTCTAGTGCACGGGCAAATTCAACAATACCGGTTTTGTCTGACACACTCAAAAGTGCGCGACGTATAGGACGATGTGTATCCATTGTAGTTTGATTTCCTCAGTTAATGAGCTAGCTTAGAAGCGCGTATTTTAACTGATTACGACTTAAAAAACGACTTATAACGACCCATAAAGCGTGAGCATTTTGCAATTTCGTTAATAAATTTTACAAATAAAAAAAGCACCCTAAGGTGCTTTTTACTCAAAATACTTTATACCAGCTGTATTGGATTAGTAAGCAATTATAACGACAGAGAAATAAGTCAATAACAAGGCAAAAATTTTGCTGTGTAGTTATTCTACATAAAAAATTTTTAACGCAATTAGGGGCTTATTTAGCTCGTTAGAATGATTACGGTTTCAATATAGCTGGTATCAGTTCATACCGTATTTTTTAAGCTTTTTACGTAAAGTACCACGGTTGATACCTAGTAAAATTGCCGCACGAGTTTGATTGCCACGTGTGTAAGTCATTACTTCTTCAAGCAATGGCGCTTCTAGCTCAGAAAGAACAAGGTCGTAAACGTCTTGCACATCTTGACCGTTAAGCTGCTTTAAGTAGTGGTGAACAGCTTTTTTCACTGCATCACGCAATGGCTGCGGTTTCTCGTGTGACTGAACATGAGGGTTAGTGATAAATGGAGAAGTCACGTTTTGTTCGAACATTATAAAGTCTCTTTCTTTCTTAGTTAGCTGCTAGTGTTTTAAAGTATTGCTCTAATGCGACGACCTGTGCCTCTGAATTGTCGAGCGCATTAAATACTCGCCTAAACTGACCGTCACTGTCATGGGTTTGCAAATACCAAGATACATGTTTGCGAGCGATTCGTGCTCCCATTGGCTCACCGTAAAACATATGGAGGTTGGTTAAATGCTCCATTAAAATACTGCGCACCTCTGCAATAGCAGGTGGCTGCATATGTTCACCAGTTCGCAAATAGTGGTCTATCTCCCTAAATATCCAAGGGCGACCTTGGGCGGCTCGACCTATCATAATGGCATCTGCACCCGTATAGTCCAAAACCTGCTTTGCTTTTTCAGGTGATGTAATATCACCATTAGCAACGACAGGTATCGACACTGAACGTTTTATATCCCTAATTGTGGCGTACTCAGCATCACCTTTATACATACATGCGCGCGTGCGACCATGTACAGCCAGTGATGCAATGCCATAACGTTCAGCTATTCTTGCAATCTCTACACCATTACGGTTGTCCTGATCCCATCCAGTACGGATTTTAAGTGTCACAGGTATATCAACCGCGTTTACTACGGCATCAATAATCTCTTCTACGAGTTCTGGAAACTGTAATAAGGCTGAGCCTGCAAGTTTCTTGTTCACTTTTTTTGCTGGGCACCCCATATTGATATCTATGATCTGTGCACCGTTTGCAACATTGAATTGTGCGGCCTGTGCCATAAGCTCAGGGTCTGCTCCTGCAATTTGCACCGCACGTATACCCGACTCACCAGAATGATCCATTCGGTTCATCGACTTTTCGGTTTTCCAAACCTTCGGATTAGACGACAGCATTTCAGACACAGCAAGGCCAGCGCCTAAACGACGACATAGCTGTCTAAATGGTCTGTCCGTTATGCCCGCCATAGGCGCGACAATGACATTATTCTCAAGTTGGTATGAACCGATACGCACGATATTCAATAGGCCTCTTTTCAAGGGGCGCTAAGTTTACGGCTTTTTGCGCAAAAATCAAAGGCTATAAATTGAACAAAAGTGACTTTTTTTTGCTCTTTTCGTATTGACATTTGATAACCGTATGACGAAGCGGTTTATTTGTGTGAATTTTGAACGGTCGTTGTTTTTATAATAAAAAACCTTTATTTTTTATTATGTAAAAAAATAGTAAAGCCTGTTAAATACAGGCTTTAGATACGACTTTTGAGTTAATACTCTAAATTTTTTAATAACGCACTATTATGCTTTTTTAATGCCACTTACTCGGGTCCAATCGCCTTCAATGGCAATTTCATCGAGCTCAATAAAGGGCGCATATATATCAGCAACCGATTGTGCTTGTTCTTCTAAAATGCCCGACATGGCAATTTTACCGCCTGGCTTTAATAACCCTAAAATAACACTATGAAGCTCACGAAGTGGTTGCGCTAAAATATTTGCCACTACAATGTCAGCAGTAAACTCAGGTTGATTTTCTGGAAGGTACACTTCAAGCTTGTCAGCAACACCATTGCGATTAGCGTTATCTAGGCTTGCTTCCAGCGCTTGTGGGTCAATGTCTATCCCAATCATGCGCTCAGCACCTAATTTTATTGCTGCAATACCCAATATGCCTGAGCCACAGCCAAAATCGACCACGGTTTTACCAGTTAAGTCTTGGCTTTCTAACCATTTTAAACACAGTGCTGTAGTGGCGTGTGTACCAGTACCAAAAGCAAGACCAGGATCAAGTAGTACATTGACTGCGTCTGGGTCTGGAATGTCGCGCCAGCTTGGACAAATCCAGAGTTTTTCGCCAAATTGAATAGGGTGAAAGTTATCCATCCACTCACGTTCCCAGTCTTTATCTTCGAGTTGCTCAATTTTGTAAACTAAATTGTCTTTTAGCTCATCATGGCGTTTTAATAACGCAACCACTGCGTTCATATCGTGATTAGCTTCGAACAAGCCAATTACTGTGGTGTCAGCCCAAAATACAACAGTGCCAATTTTAGGCTCATAGATAGGCGTATCTTTAGCATCAATAAAAGTAACAGAAGCACTGCCTGCTTCCATTAATAGGTCACTGACTGCATCAGCAGTTGCAGCATTGGCATTGATACGGATTTGGATCCAAGCCATGTTTATTTCCTTGAAATAGAAAAAAGGCCGCTACTGCGGCCTTTTAAATTAACTTATAATGTAACGCTAGATTATTTAGCGTCTAAAAAGCTTTTCAGTAAATCAGAGCGAGAAGGGTGACGTAATTTACGCAGTGCCTTCGCCTCAATTTGACGAATACGTTCACGTGTTACGTCAAACTGTTTACCTACTTCTTCTAACGTGTGGTCGGTATTCATATCAATACCAAAACGCATACGTAGTACTTTCGCTTCACGGGCTGTTAAGCCAGCGAGCACGTCGTTAGTTGCGCCACGAAGAGACTCCATTGTTGCCGAATCGATTGGCGAATCAATAGTCGTATCTTCGATAAAGTCACCTAAGTGCGAATCTTCATCATCACCAATTGGTGTTTCCATTGAAATTGGCTCTTTTGCAATCTTAAGTACCTTACGGATTTTATCCTCAGGCATCATCATGCGTTCAGCTAATTCTTCTGGATTTGGCTCACGACCCATTTCTTGTAACATTTGACGTGAAATACGGTTCAATTTATTGATCGTTTCAATCATATGTACTGGAATACGGATTGTTCTTGCTTGGTCAGCAATAGAGCGCGTAATTGCTTGACGGATCCACCACGTAGCATAAGTTGAAAACTTATAACCACGACGGTATTCAAACTTATCAACCGCTTTCATCAAACCAATGTTACCTTCTTGGATTAAATCTAAGAACTGTAAACCACGGTTGGTGTATTTTTTAGCGATTGAAATTACAAGACGTAAGTTTGCTTCTACCATCTCTTTTTTAGCACGGCGCGCTTTCGCTTCACCAATACTCATGCGACGGTTTATATCTTTAATACGTTCAATGCTTAAGCCTGTGCTTTCTTCCATTGAAGTAAGTTTGCTAATACAGCGAAGTATTTCAGGCTTCACTTCTTCAAGTTTAGCTGAATGCTTTTCGTTTGCTGCAATTTCAATATCAAGCCATGCTGTGTCAGTTTCGTTGTTTGCAAAATGCTTAACAAAGGTTTTCTTTGGCAGCTTTGAAACTTGAACTGCATGCTTCATGATAAGACGTTCTTGAACGCGAACTCTGTCCATCATTTCACGCATGTTATTAACCATGCGATCAAACTGTTTAGGCACGAGTTTAAAGGTTCTGAACAGCTCACCGATTTCTAAAATAGCGGCTTGAGACTCTGGATGAGAGCGACCTTTCTTATCGAATGTTTCACGTGCTTTGGTGTATAAATCACGTAAATTTTCGAAATGGATGCGCGCTTCTTCAGGATCTGGACCTGTATCTACTTCTTCTTCGTCTTCATCATCGCTGTCATCGTCATCATCGTCGCTGTCATCAAGCTGTTTTTCACTTAATTCAGAACCAATGTTGGTGGCAGCAATAGGTGGTGCTTCTTCTGCATCAGGATCGAAAAAGCCAGAGATAATATCGCTAAGGCGCATCTCTTCTGCTTCAAACTTATCCCACTGTTCAAGTAGGTAAGTGATCGCTTCTGGGTATTCAGCAACCGAAATTTGAACTTGGTTAATGCCTTCTTCAATGCGCTTAGCGATAACAATTTCGCCTTCACGGGTAAGAAGTTCAACAGTACCCATTTCACGCATATACATGCGAACAGGATCAGTTGTACGGCCAATTTCTTTTTCTACAGTAGCAAGGGCTGCAGCGGCAGCTTCCGCTGCGTCTTCGTCTGTCGTGGTTTCTTGCATCATTAATTCATCGGCATCAGGCGCGTTTTCGCTAACCTTGATACCCATGTCATTAATCATGCTAATGATATCTTCTACTTGATCTGAGTCGATAATATCTTGTGGAAGGTGATCATTAACTTCTGCAAAAGTTAAGTAACCTTGCTCTTTACCTTTTTGAATCAGAAGTTTTAATTGTGACTGAGGAGTTGGATCCATAGAGATTGTTTCTTCCACTCTGATAAGTTGATACAACAGGCGTCATCATGGAGTTTGCTCAAAGGCTAACCAGAATAATGTGACGCAGTGAATAGCACAGTATAACAGCCTAAATCAAATCTGACTAGGGTCTGTTGGTCTTTCAGGATTAAAGTTTATTCAATCCAAGGGTGGTTTAATCGCGGCGCGAGGTTTGTAACCTAGTGGGCTAAGTAAAAACCGAGCAACAAAGAGTAAATCGCCCCTAGGCAGAACCCTTCGGGCAGCGCCTGTTTGGCATTGATGCTGCGTTATCGCCTATTTATGGGGAATAACCACACCACATAGGCTCTGCCTTGCCTAAATACCAAACAGACTGCG